>JAQBYL010000169.1 GCA_027622495.1 Pseudomonadota bacterium | reverse complement strand
ACTGGTTTTGCGCAAACTCTGGATCAGCGCACGACGGGCGCCCTGGCCCAGGCATTCGCAACCGGTGGATCCGTGATGCTTGTGGCGTACTGCATGGGTAGCGTTGCTGCCTACAACGCACTCTGGACCCTTTCGCGCGAGCTCAACATGCCCAACAAGGTGGATCGCCTGGTCACCCTGGGTTCACCCCTCGCTGACGAGACGGTCAAGGGCCACCTGAAAGGCAATGGCCACAGCGACGCTGACCGCTACCCGGGCAACATCGTCCATTGGACCAATATTTCTGCAGAAGACGACTATGTCTGCCACGATGAAACCATCGCCAACGACTTCGTCGGTATGGTGAACGCCCAGCAGATCAGTCGCATCGAGGATGTGCACATTTACAATCTGGCGGTCCACTACGGTCGGTCGAATCCACACAGCGCGATGGGTTACCTGATCCACCCGCGCATGGCGGAAGTGATGAGTGCGTGGCTTAAGTCGCAGGGTTAACCGGAACTACCCCGACACTTGTCAATGATGCGGTTCTGAAGTTCCCGGGGATCGTTGATGATCTCGTAGAAATCCTCTACATAAGCGGCCGCCGAACGTCGCCGCTTTTTACCGAGACCAGGCAGCTGAGCGATCAACGCGTTGATCTGCGCCTGTTTCGCCTGGAATACGCCGGTCACAGTCTGAAGGGTCGCATCATCCTGGCAGAAGCCCCGGTACAGGCGCTGCGTCACCCGCCGTAGACCCAGGGCCTCTGCAGGTAGCGCACCTGGCGGGTTCACAAAACCGGTGACGTCAAAGTCATAGGGAACGGGCAGGTAACCGCCCCCTGGTTCCAGCAGAATCAGATTGTGACAGCAGGGTTCCCCCTCGGGTCCCCGGATCATTGAAAAGTCGGTGTTCCCTACCAGATATTGATAGAACGAGACTATCGGCGTCGCAGGCAGCAGCAGATCCGTGCGGGAGACGGAGTGGACGCTGGAAAGCTTACTGTTCAGACGCTTGGCGAGCCGCTCCTCACTTTCGATCACAAACGCCGGGTGCGTGTGAGCATCGCCGTCCTCAACGTCAACAAAGGTGAGGTTTATAAGCCGTACCCGGAAACTCTCGTCGGTGATTTCGTTGAACATCCGATAGGCGAGATATTCCAACAACAAATAGTCTTCGGCCGCGCTGTTGCGTGAGCCGATCGCCTGACAGTGTGTCACCAGTTTGAGTTTGTCCTGCTTTTGGAACACCGTGTCTTTGAGGTCACCGGTTTTGAAATTCAGCCGCAGCGGCGGAATCTTGCAACGGTCCGGATCGCGGCGCGATTTGCCACGTGGACGCACGCCGATCTCAACACTCATGGGTTCGCCGTTTTCGATCCAGCTCAGGGTGGCCGGTCTTTCTTCGGGATTTTCAGCCTTTTCGCGCCGATTCGTCATCTCGGAAAAAGCGGCCGTTATGGTCACATCTAGCGTCTCGGCGCTTTCGAACAAAGGATCCGCGCGGCTGAGTGCTGCGCTGAATCCCGTCAGAAGGATCAGCGCGGCCACAACCGCACGTGGCAGGCTTAGAACGCTAGTCGAGCAGTGCCGGCAGTTGTGCACCGATCTCTTCCGGGGAGACTTTGGGTGAGAAACGCGCCACCACCTCACCTTCACCGTTGACCAGGAACTTGGTGAAGTTCCACGCAATCGCAGCATTGCCTTCCTCATCAGCCTGAGCCTGGGTGAGAAACTCATACAGCTCACAGGCACCATCACCATTCACCTCGATCTTGGCAAACATGGGGAAATTGACGTCGAACTTGGTGGTCGCAAATTCAAATATTTCTTCGTTCGTGCCCGGTTCCTGTGCACCGAACTGATTGCACGGAAAGGCCAATACCGACAGTTTGTCTTCGTTGGTTTCTTGCAGAGTACGCAACCCGGCGTACTGGGGTGTCAGCCCTCAGCGACTGGCTACGTTGACAACCAGACAGGCCGTGCCTTTGTAATCCGCCAGCGACTTTTGCGCGCCGTTGATCGTTTCCATCTGAATATCGTGAAAGCCCATGTTCTATCCCTCTCCTCAGTTACATGTCAGTTACATGTCGTTGTGAATGTGCGCCAACCTCCTGGACGAGTCAAACTCTTCTAAGGAGGTCTTGCGTTTTTCAGTCAGGCAGACCCAGGACGCGCTTGGCGATGATGTTGCGCTGAATCTCGTTGCTGCCGCTGTAGATCGACCCGGCGCGGTAATACAGCCAGTTGCGTACTGTTTCTACATCCGTCGGGTTGAATTCGTCTTCTCTGGCACCGAACCCGCTTACACCACGCAGGCGCGTCAACAGATCGTAATAAGTCTGCTGCAGTTCGCTGCCGTAGACCTTGAAGATCGACGTCACCGGCCCTGGTGTGCCACCGTCAGATTCTTCCACCGCCCGCCGCTGAGCGATCCGGAATACCCGGTTGTTCATTTCGTAAGCGACGATCTGACTGCGGTAGCCCTCGTCATTAATCCGCCCGTCTACTTCACCGAGCAGTTTTCGTGCTTGCGCCACCAGTTTGGTTTCGCTGCTGCCGGTACTGCCGCTGACCAGCGATTCCATCCCGGAACGCTCGTGTTGAAGTAAGCGCTTACCAACCGTCCAGCCTTTGTTTTTCTCGCCCACCAGGTCTTCTTTGCGGGCAATGGCATTGTCGAAGAAGGTTTCGTTGAACGGCGAATCACCGCTGATCAAACGAATCGGTTTGACCGTTACACCAGGTTGATCCATGGGCAGCAGCACAAAACTGATGCCTTCGTGCTTTGGCGCATCCGGATCGGTTCGAACCAGGCAGAACATCCAGTCGGAATGCTGCGCACCTGAGGTCCAGATCTTCTGGCCATTGATCACAAAGTGATCGCCCTGATCTTCTGCCCGGGTCCGCAGGCTCGCCAGGTCACTGCCTGAACCGGGTTCGCTGTAACCCTGACACCATTCCACCTCGGCCCGCGCAATCCGCGGAAGATGACGGGCTTTCTGATCCTGTGTACCCATCTCGAGCAGAGTCGGGCCGATCATGGAGGTACCGAAACTCGAAAGGGCCGGTCGCGCACCAATACGACCCATTTCCTGCAGCAGGATCACGTATTCGTCTTTAGCCAGACCGCCGCCGCCATATTCTCTGGGCCAGTTCGGCACGGTCCAGCCCTTTTCGATCATCCGGTCCAGCCACAAACAGGTATCCGGATCGCCGATAGTAATTTTGCTGCTGCCATTTGAGATCGGTCCTGGGCCACGGGCACCGGGCGGGCAGTTGGCATCGAGCCAGGCGCGGGTCTCCAGGCGAAAGTCTTCAAGCGAGCTCATTGCGTCCTCACAAAGCATCTTTAGCCCGCCATGATAACGAACTGGGCTTTGCTGTCCCTGGCACTCTCAATGCAGTATGCGACCCTGCTCGTAGGCCTCGGCAAAATCGCCGCTCAACTGCGCCGGGCACACATTGGCAGAACAGCGTCCGATCCGGAACGACACCGTGTTTCACACATTCAACGTTGCACATCCACCCAGGATCAGCACCAGGCTCACGCATCCGACGATCAGCTTTACCATGTTAAATCTCCATTGGTTTGCTTGGCGCTCAGGCGCTCCGCGTGAGCGTCGAGGTTCAGAATGGCGGGTGATACAGACTCAGAACGGGCAGGTGTCTCCCGTTGAAAGGGAACAGCGCACGATCTGGCCGATCAGAACGGTTAGCTCAGGCCTTCTCACTCGGTCGGAGGCTCGCGGTAATTGTATAAAACACAGCACCGACCGCGCAGATTGCTACACCGGCCAGACCTTCCATCGGCCGGTCAATCAGGATGTAAACAAGGGTCCAGCTCATAACCAGGGTAAACACCAGCGGGGGCAGTGGATAACCAATAACCCGAAACGGTCTGGGCAGATCCGGTCTTCTGACCCGTAGCCAGAAAACGCCAACGACGGTGAACAAAGTACTCAGCCCGAGAGTAAAACCGGCAAAGACCAGAATGGAATCAAAGGAAGCTGTCGCGATGAAAACGATGCTCATCAGCGACTGAACGCAGATCGCCACATAGGGGACACCGTGACGATTGATCTTTGACAAAATACCAAACGCGGCGAAATCCTGACCAATCATCTGCAGAACGCGCGGTCCGGCGAGAATCATGGCGCTCACGGTAGACACTAAAAGCAACGCCAGAACGATACCCATCACCCGCGCCCCCTGTTGCGGGAAAATATGTTGTGCAGCGATGTATCCGATCTCGACTTTTCCCTGCATGTCGGCAAGCGGCGCCGCCATCAGAAAGGTATAGTTCAACCACAGATATAACAAAGCAACCAACACAGTGCCGACGAAAAGAGTGACCGGCAGATTGCGCTGTGGATTGTCGAGCTCGCCTGTCAGATAGGTCGCTGCGTTCCAGCCGGTGTAGGCGTAGTTGACGTAGATCAACGCAACCGCAAACGCGCCGGAAAAAAGCAGGGTGCCATCGCCATCCGATGGCACGAAAACGATCGGCTGCGGCGCATCGACCAGAACGAACGCGGCCGTGCAGAAGCCCACGATCAGCACTATTTTGAGCGTTGTAAAGATACGCTGTACGCGCCCGCTGGAACCCCGGCTGTAAGCGTGCATCGCGGTGAGCGCAAGCACCAGCGCACAGGCGCTCGGCACGATCGCCACACTGGGCAATACCGAGTTGAGATACGCACCAAAGGTGATCGCCGCCAGAGCAGTGGGTGCCGCAAAACCGATAGTCGCCGACACCCAGCCCGCAACAAAGCCCATGCCAGGGTGATATATCTGCGAAAGAAAATTGTACTCACCACCTGATCGCGGCAGCGCTGCTCCCAGTTCCGCGTAACAAAGCGCTCCACAGATGGCGGTCACTCCACCCACAGCCCAGAGCATCATCAGCACAAACCCGGACTGTATATCCAGCAGCTGAAAACCAAGGCTCGTGAACACCCCGGTACCAATCATGTTGGCGACCACCACCGATATGGCCGTGGACCTGCTGAACCGGACTTCGCTCATTCGTCAATGTATGCTTTGTCACGTAAGGTCGCCAGATGTTCAAACAGGGCGATGAATTCTTCGTCAGACATGTTGCGGGCCTTGCTCAACTGACCGGCCCGGGTGGTCAGCAGGATTTTCCCATCCGGTCGCGCGACAACAATCGACGGTATGCCGCCTTCAATAGGATTTCCCCAGGCTTCAACCAACTCCGGATGTTTGTCCCAGTCACCGATGTCGATCTTGACCGTAACAAAATCGCGCAGAACCGCTTGCGCTACTGACGGCCGGGTTATGGCGCGCGCAAAGACCCGACAGTCGGGGCACCAGTTGGCGCCGAAGTTCAGCAACAGAAGCCTGTCGGTGCTCCTGGCTTGCTCAACCGCTGCCGCGACCTCAAGGGTCGCATCGGCGCTTTCGTCGTAAGGAAAATCAGCGGTCTCAGCCACAACTGGAGCGCACAGCAGCATTCCAGAAAGGGGCAGCAGGAGTCTAAAAAACGCGCGTATCGGCGAGTCGAGCACCCGTCTCAGGGTTCTCACCCGACCTGTACTTGCGTTGCGGGTAGAGTCGTTGCCCAGATCGTATGATTCCATCCGCGTGTCTCCTGGTTTAAGCCACCTGACGGTACTCATTTCATCTGGTTAGCGCAAAGAAAAAGGCCTGCGCTTTCACGCAGGCCTTTATAAGTGCCCCTGAGTATCGCCTCTGGGGTTACTCGAAGGAGTAAATTGCTCTCAAATAGTAGAAACCACCATTGAAGCCCATTGGCGACGTGACCGGATAGGTTGCACCCACTTCCGTGGCCCATGGGTTGTTGTCCGGTTCTTCGTCGAACAGATTCTGTGCACCCAGGGCGACGGTGAACTGCTCTGCAAAAGTCATCGCGACCTCTACATCCACAGTGAACTCGTCTCCAGCTTCAATAGGCAGCGATGGTTCATCCACGTGCGCCTCAAAATAATCGTCATAATAATTCAGACGAAGCAGCGCGCGGAACGGACCCTGATCGTGTTTTGCAATCAGTGAAAAACGATTTTCCGGAAGGTTCTCTTCCAGTTGTCTGACCCGGGTCGGACCGATGATGGTGGGATTGAAACGATCCACTTCTGTTTTGGTGTGGTTGAACACAA
This sequence comes from Pseudomonadota bacterium, assembly GCA_027622495.1. Taxonomy (GTDB): domain Bacteria; phylum Pseudomonadota; class Gammaproteobacteria; order Pseudomonadales; family Azotimanducaceae; genus JAQBYL01. The sequence goes on along the minus strand of JAQBYL010000169.1, from coordinate 2,275 downwards.
AGCTGAATTCACTCGAACCACCAAAGAGTTCTGCCGGTAGCGTTGCGATCAGGTCGATCCCTTCCGTAGTGGTATCGAAATCGTTGGTGAAAAACCGCACACCGGTGAAGCTCGACGCGTCGGAAACCCCCTGGCCGATCAGATCCTGAATGTCCTGTGCCGTCAGAACCTGGGTGGTGGTCAAGGCAACCCGGTCTTCTACTTCGATGTTGAAGTAGTCGACGGTGACATCCAGGGCACCAATATTAAACACCACACCGAAGGTCAGGTTGACCGACTCTTCTGGATCCAGCGCTTTGCCGCCTTTCTGAACCGAGATGGGGTTAGTCGGAGGCAGGGTCGCTTCGTCTGCCAGCACACCATTTGTGAACGCAGTGGTTACGTTTCGAACATTGGTCTGGCCAACGGTGGGGGCTCTAAAACCAGTGCTGGCCGCACCGCGAATTGCGAAGTTGTCGAGAATCTGCAGCCGGGCGGTAACCTTACCGTTGGTGGTAGAACCAAAGTCGTCATAGTCTTCGTAACGTACCGCCACACCGAGCAGTAGCTTTTCGGTCACATCGGCTTCCACATCCAAATAGGCACTGAAACTCTCGCGTTCGAACTCACCGGCGTCTTCCGGCTTAAAGCCAGGAAAGCCGTTGGAGCCGATCCCGAAGCCCTGGGCAGCAAGATCCGGGTCGATGAAGAACGAGTCCGGTCCGCCATTACGTATGGTGAAAATCTCGGTGCGATGTTCAAGACCACCAGCAATGTTTACGTCTGAATACATGCCCCAGTCGAACCCTTTGGAGATGTCAAAGTTGAACGTGCGCTCCAGTTGTTCATAACCACCCGGGTCATAGGTCGTCGGAATGCTGTCTTCCATCCGCGCCAGGTTCGGGTTGATGGTGTTGGAGATGAAGTAGTCGACCTTGTTGCGGCCTACCACACCACTCAGGTCATAGATGATGCCGTTGTCGAGTTCACCCCGAACACCTGCGGCAAAACTTGAATCCGATAAATCACCACCAAAACTCGGGGTGAAACCCCCTGGAAACTTGAGGTTAAAGGCATAGCAGTTCGGATCAGCGTTCACTGCGGCAAGCGACGCACTGTCGGGAATGTCGGCGAAGATCGGCACTGTCGGGCAGCTGATATTGTCCTCGGTGGAACCGGCGGTGAAATCGGCGACCAGGATGCTGTCGACCATATCGCCTGGGTTTGCGCCTGGTCTTGGATCAGCAATCATCGGACCGTTAAAAACGCCATCCCGGGTATTCGGGTTACGGAAGAAGAACCCCCCTTCCACCGTCCGTTCCGACCAGTTACCGAAGGCATACACTTCATGCCCGTTACCAAGGTCAAGCCCCGCATTGCCGAAGAACTTGAACGCGCCGTCAACTTCCGGCGAGCCCCAGACCTGAACTGGATTTGCAACCGCCGTGTTTCCTGCACTGATCAGGTTTGCCGCGTCGCCTCGTTGGGTACTGCGGCTGGTTGGATCGGCCTCAGACCATTCCAGAGAGAAGTTGGCAAACCCGGCATCGGTCAACGGCAGACCAAGGTTACCGGCAACGGTGACTGCTTCGCCGTCACCGTCATAGTTTTCACCGTATTTCACTTCGAAAGAACCGCCGCTTGCGTAGTCCTTGAGCACAAAGTTGATCACCCCGGCAATCGCGTCAGAACCATACTGCGCTGCCGCGCCATCGCGCAGGACTTCGACCTGCTTCAGAGCAATCCCGGGGATAACCGCGAGATCCGGACCTTGCGATCCATCAGAGATACCGCCACCGAGGAAGGCGACTACTGCCGATCGGTGACGACGTTTGCCGTTTACCAGAATCAAGGTGCTGTCCGGCGGCAGGCCGCGAAGGTTCGCGGGCCGCACCAGGGTTGCCGCATCGCTGATCGGCTGGGCATTAACGTTGTATGACGGAATCAGACCAGACAGGAGTGAATCCATGTCGGTATTTCCGTTGTTGACGAAGTCATCACCACTAATGATGTCGATCGGGACCGGTGAATCCCCCGTGGAGCGCGCGGCACGGCGCGTACCCAGAACCACGACTTCTTCGATGACGTCTTCGGCGCCGACAGCAAGCCCGGGAACGCAGGGCAATGTCAGGAGGACGAAGGGCAGGGCGAAGAGGTGGGCAATGCGTCTCGACGAGACAGGAACAGGCATAAGGCTCTCCTACTATTCAGATTAAGTGCTTCCCCTGAAACCGAGTTTTCATGTCAAGAGTTGCTCGTAACCGCCCCAATCAACAGAGTTTTTTTTTCGCTGGTT
>JAQBYL010000168.1 GCA_027622495.1 Pseudomonadota bacterium | reverse complement strand
ATTTCGTGACCTCAGCAGCGGGTGGGGTCACCTCCTTGAAAACACTGACCGGCAAACCCGAAACGAGCTTTCTGTTTGATTTGAACGGCGGTATACCGTTTGCGGTTCTGCTGGGTCTTGCTCTCAGCGGAGCCCTGAAACTGCTGGTTGATCCACGCCAGATCTCCCGCTACTACGGCCTGAAAGATGCAGCCAGTGTGCGTGTCGGCATGTGGGTCGCCCTGGTGGGCATATTGGTTATCATGATGTCTCTGTTCCCGATCGGTCTGTACGCTCACCTGCTTGTCGATGGGATTGAAGACACCGATCTGATCGTCCCGATGCTGGTCAATGATCCATCTGTGTTTCCGATTTTTGCATCCGACTTTCTGATCCTCGCCATTCTGGCTGCGGCAATGTCGTCCATGGACAGCGTTCTGCTGGTGGCGGCATCGGTTTTTTACCGCGATATATGTCAGGTCGTGAAACCAGCCAAAGATCCACTGTTGTGGACCCGTATGAGTGTGATTGGTTTTGCAGTTGTGTCGGCAATTCTTGCGTTGAGGCCGGTGGCAGGAATCGTTGAGATCACTGTTTTTTCCGGGAGTCTGTATGCGGTCTGCTTTTTACCGGCCATTCTGCTCGGTCTGCACTGGCGCCGCGGTTCAGGCATCGCGGTCCTGGCATCCATGAGTCTTGGTGTGCTGGTGCTGGTTGGCTGGCTCTTGCTGGGTCTGCGCTCAATCATGCATGAGGTGTTCCCCGCCTTGGTCGTGTCGCTGACCGCCTATGTGCTGGTGGCAAAGTACAGCCAACCAGCACTTCTGGTGCTTCCGTGCGACGAACTGTCGGACGCTTGACAGATAGTCGCGCCCGATCGCCTGGTTATTTCTGCTTCGACGCTTCAACCTGCGCGATGCTCGGTCGTTTCGCGAGCGTGGTCATTAACGTTGCGATTTCCGGATTGTCGGCAAGCAGATCCCGATCAAACATCTTCTGCGTAATCACACCGGCGAGACCGAATGAATAAAACACATACAGATCAGCGAGCGTGAATTCACCGCCCATGGCATAGGGTTTGCAGACCATCAGACGTTTGACCGCCTTCATGCCTTTAATCAGAGCCTTGTCGGTACTCTTCTTAACCTCTTCACTTGCGGTCGCACCAAACAGCGCAGCGGGCAGGCAGCGACGAGCGATGAGTTCCACATCAAGTTCGATGTGGCGGATCAGTTCGATGGTTTTTGCACGCTGGAAAGGATCGGCGGGCAGAAGGGAATTTTCCGGCTTGATGGCTTCCAGGTAAGCGGCGATGGCCAGTGTTTCTGAACAGAAACCCTGCTCAGTTTCGATGCACGGAACCTTCCCCATGGGACTTTTTGCCAGGTAGGCATCTTCCTGGGAGGGCGGATCGTTGACTTCTTCGAAGTCGATTTCTTTCTCGATCAGCATTGCTCTGGTCAGGTTGTAGTAGTTGCTTAACGGAAAGCCGTGGAGCTTCAACATGATTGCCTTCTCCGGGTTGCGTGACGGGTTTGTGAGCTGAAACTATCTGATCAGATAGCGATAGACAACCTTGGATCACATCGCAGCGGAGTTCAAGTCACGCTGTTAGACCTGGCACTTTGATGTTCAAGGTTTGCGCATGCTCGAAGGCGATATCCATCCCGACTATGCAGATGTTGCTTCAACCCTGATCCGTCAGATCCCTGCTCATAACCATGCCGGTTGCGCAGCTTGTGTGTATCACCGCGGCAGAAAAGTGGTCGACATCTGGGGTGGGACCAGGGATTCGGCCGGTAACCCCTGGGTCGAGGACACCACCGCCCCGAGTTTTTCCACCACCAAAGGCGTGATCTCGACGCTGATGCACATCCTTGTGGATCAGGGCAAAGCCGATTACGACGATCCGATTGCCGAGCACTGGCCTGAGTTCGGGGCGCGCGGCAAAGACCGCATCACCATCCGTCAGGCGATGTGTCACGAAGCCGGTCTATATCGGGTGTCAGAGATGGTCTCAAACCCGCAGGAGATGCTCGACTGGCAGCACATGCTCAATGTTGTGGCTGACGCAGAGCCTGCACACCAGCCGGGGGAAGGCAGCGGCTACCACGCGCTCACCTACGGCTGGGTGATGGGCGGCTTAATCGAAGCTATCGGCGGTAAGACGCTCGAAGCGGTTCTTCAGGAGGAGCTGGTCGATCCGCTGGGTCTCGATGGCATGTTCATCGGTATGCCGCACAACGAACTTTATCGACGCGCAGAATTGATCAACGGTGTCAGTCGACCGGCAGCGGATCGCGAAGGCTGGCAGGCTAATCTTGCGGAGTGGACCGAGTCGATGCTCGAGATGGTCGGGGTCAGGTTGGCCGAATTTCGAAGCGCTTTGCAGCCGTTCAATGAGGATTTCGACTGGAACAGTGAGGCGGTGGTGCAGGCCAAGATACCGGCTGCCAACGGTCAATTCACCGCCCGATCGCTCGCCAGAATGTACGCCATGATCGCCGGTGGGGGTGAGATAGACGGGGTGCGGCTGTTGTCGCAGGAGCGCGTCAGACAGCTCTCGGTGATTCAGAATCGAGGGCGTGACCGGGTGTTGTTTCTACCCATGAACTGGCGCCTGGGCTACCACCGCGCGTTCACTTTCGGGGTATCCGCACCGAATGCTTTCGGCCACTACGGCTACGGCGGCAGTGGCGCGTTTTGCGATCCATCGCGTCAACTGGCAGTTGCGTTGACGCTCAACAGCGGTGCTGGAACACCGACGGGCGACAGTCGCATGCTGCGGATCGCCCGGGCTTCAATCAAGGCGGTTGACCGCCTGCGCCAGTGAAGCGGATCAGAAGCCTTGCGTGACTTCGAACTCGCATTCATCGAGCCGCTTAAGCGCGCTCTTCATCGCGATGTAAAAGGTTTCGACTGGTAATTCCTCGGACGGCTCAAGCTCCTGGAGCGCAAGTTCCAGTTCCTGTTCCAGATCCATCTCCATCTCCAACTCTTCCATGATCGCCGTGTCCCTTTATGTGGTTACCTTGCGAAAATGGTACGTCCGAGTTGGTCGTCCTGGTGTGAGGCAGGTCTCATTCCTGCTGTGTGTTTACGACTTTATTTAAGACGAATAAAAAGCGTTTAGCGCCTGTCGGTTGCGCGGCGACCGTAACCGGTTCGCTGATCGTTCGGATGGTATGCAGAGTGCAGGCCGGCGTCGCTCCCCCGACGGGGGTCGCTGCGACGATCATCAAAGTGTACGTATACACATTTGCATTGTGCCGGACCCGCGCATTCGGGCAGGGGCAGCATGGGCGCCTCGCGGCTCAGAAAGCGCCGTGATGCCAGGTCAGCCACGGAACTGCAGGCATGGACCTTGCCAGGCTTGATGCTGACACCATTGAACGAGGAGCGTGTTGCCGGTCTTGCGACCGAACTTTTTGACTGAGCGGTGGCCTTTTGTTGCGCCGATTTCTGCGCAGTCCCCGGCCTTTTGCTGGCAGCGGTTTTTTAGATTTGAAACGTTCAAACAATGATTGCTCCCCCCCGGTCGCAAGCATGCACTGCCAGGCGGTGTGCATGGCATCATGTACGATGCCGCCCAACCCTAACAAAAACCCTGCGGGAAATGAATCTGGATAATCTGGGCAAAATCTGTCGGTTTATTGAGGCGCATCCGCGGCTGGTGCTGCTGACCGGGGCAGGGTGCAGTACCGGTTCCGGTATCGGTGACTACCGGGATCAGGAGGGTCGCTGGAAACGTCCGCAACCGGTAATGCATCAGGCCTTTGTTGCAGAAGAATCGGTCAGACGACGCTACTGGGCACGGAGCATGCTGGGCTGGCCTTCCTTTGCCGGTGCGGAACCTAACCCTGCCCATCATGCGCTTGCCGCGCTCGAGCGTGCCGGTCGGGTCTGTGGTCTGATCACGCAGAATGTGGACGGTCTTCATCAGGCTTCCGGTAGTGATCGCGTGATTGATCTGCACGGCCGCCTTGCAGACGTTGTGTGTCTGCAGTGTGGTGGGCGAAGTGAGCGGAGCGCGCTGCAGAGCTGGTTGACCCGTGTGAATGCGGATCTGGTCGCCGATGCCTTCACTGCGGCGCCGGATGGGGATGCGGATATCGAGCGCGATCCGTCTGCCGACTTTCGGACCCCGCGCTGCGATGACTGTGGCGGGATCCTCAAGCCAGATGTGGTGTTCTATGGCGGGCGCGTGCCGAAGTCGCGGGTGAAGGATGCATATGATCTGGTCGACTCGGCAGATGGCCTGCTGGTGGTCGGGTCGTCGCTGATGGTCTATTCGGCGTTCCGGTTTGTGCGCCATGCCCAGCGCATTGACCTGCCGATGGCGGCAATCAACAAAGGACGCACCCGTGCCGATGAACTTTTGTCGGACAAACTTGAGGCAACCTGCGAAAAAGCGCTGCCAGCGATCTGCGCTGAGCTCAACATAGCGATCAGGTGATACAGTCGGACACGCGGCAAGTCTGATGGTTTTCAGTGGTGAGTGTGGCACTATCGAGCTTCATCTTTATGCACCGGATGAGTTGTGGATGCAGGTAGATCACTAGCTCGAAAGTCAGCTCGGTTGACGGCGCTGACAGTGTGTCTGCTGTTCATAGGGTCGCTCAGGGCCGATGTTGCGGTGTTGCCAGACGAGTTGGCTGAGCCAGACCGTGAATCTTCCGGCGACTCAATCGATGATTCGAAAGAAGATCTGATAGCGCTGATCCTCGAGGATGTGTTCGCCGAGGAAAGCTACCGCGAAGAGACTCTCTGTCTGTCGAACAATATGTATAGAAAGATCGAAATGCTCGACGAACATCATGTTCTGTTTTCCGGGCGGGGCGAGCGGGTCTGGGTCAATCGGTTGCGCAACCGCTGCACCGGCATCAATCGCAACAACATCATGATCGTGGAGGCGCACGGCAGCAGGATTTGTGACATGGACCGTCTGTCCTTTCAGGAACGCTACGGTATTGAAGTGGTTTCGCCGGCCTGCTGGCTTGGTCCGTTCGAAGAAATTGATCCGACCCATGCGGAGGCTCTGAAAGAGGCACTGCGGCAGGCAAAGAACACGTTGAACCGGGAGGCGTCATGAATCTGCGATCTTTATTCCTTGTGGTGGTGTTGATTGGCGGCAGTGTTCAGGCAGCGCCCAGTCCCGATGCTGATCAGCAGGAAAGCGAGAGCACCAATGAGACTCAAGGTGATGCATCTGTAGATGGCAGCGTGGACAACGCGAGCGCTGATACCGAGGAGAGTTCGAGTAAGGCATCTACGCTTCCGGAGGAGATTCAAGCCATCCTCGATACCCAGGCTGAATACGGAAAAGCTGAAAGATGTATTAACTCCAGTCGAGTCCGTTCAGTCACCGTCCTCGATGATCGGCATGTCAGTTTTCAGGTGAGCCGCGATCAGTATTATCTGGTTCAGTTTGAGCAACGTTGCCCGGGCTTGAGGCTCAACGCGAAGATTTCTTACGAAACCAACGGCACCAACGTGTGTGAGTGGGACTATATCCGCGCCATCTATGAATTCGGACCGGGCAACTATCAGTTGGGTCCACCCTGCAGAATTCCCGGCTTCCAGGAAGTTTCCAAAGAGCAGTTGATGATTCTGCGTGAGACACTTAAGCCTAGAAAAAAGGATTGAGTGTCTGACACACTGACTTTTGCCGGTATGTATTTGCGAATTCTGGTTGCTGCAGTTGTGCTGTGTTGCGGTGCTCCATTGAGCCTGGCAGCAGATGCAGTCTGTGATCTTCTTAATACCCACATCTCTTCCGATCTGACTGTGTATGAGTTCGACACCGCAACCGATGTCGCTCCGCTTGCTGGCAGTTATCAGCTGGGCACAGTTACGATTGTTCGCCAGAACATTTTTCAATCCGAGGAACGCTGGTACGAAGGTCTGGCCAATCGCTTTCACGTGGTCACCCGCGATCATGTGTTGGCCAGCATACTGCCGTTCACCAAAGGCGATACGGTTGATCAGCGCCTGCTCGACGAAGCTGAGCGCATCCTGCGCGCGAAACCTTATCTGTTTGATGCGCGGATCATAACCCGTCAGATCTGCGGCGATCGGCTGGATCTGGATGTGGTGGTGCGTGATGTGTGGACGCTGAATCCGCGGATCTCGCTCAGCCGGTCAGGGGGTGAAAATCAAACCAGCCTCGGCATCGGCGATATCAACCTGCTCGGGTTTGGCAAGCGTGTGGATGTGGGTTACCGCAAAAACGAAGATCGAAGTGGTTTTTCGATGACCTTTGAGGATCCGAATATCGCCAATACCAGATGGACGGGCCATGCAATATTCAGCGACAACGATGACGGCGATTTTTACCGGTTTGGTCTCGAGCGGCCGTTTTACGCGTTGGATGCCCACACAGCCGGTGGCGGGCGGGCAGAGCAGTTTGAAAGAATCGAACCGCTGTATTTTCTGGGTGAACGGCTTGATGAATTCGGTGCCGAGAGTCGTTCGGCTTCGGTGTATGCAGGTTTTTCCAACGGCATCATTGGCACGGTGGTGAATCGCTGGGTTGCGGGTTTGCGCTATCAGCAGGAGCAATTCGACTACATGCCCGGCTACGCCTATGAACGCGCAGAGGATCGCAAGTACGTGTACCCGTTTGTTGGTTATGAGCGGATCAAGACGGTTTATGTCAAACGGGAAAATCTCGACCGGATAAAAACTCTGGAGGATGTCAATCTGGGCAGCAGACTCAATCTGACGCTGGGTTGGTCCGCGGAGCAGTTTGGCGGGAAGGGGGACCATCTTGTTGCGGACGGCAGCTACAGTAAGACCGCAATCATAAGTGATCGCCAGATCGTCTCGGTGAACGCCTGGCTTGATGGTTTTTACGATCTGGATACGCACGATTTTGAAAACCTGTATGCGAGCGCAGTGCTGAGTTACCACTTCAACCAGCGTGAGCGGTTGAGTTTTTTTGCGAGAGCCAGTTATACCTATGCTGATGGGCTGACACCGGATCAGCAGTTGTTGTTAGGGGGGCTTGAGGGACTGCGTGGGTATCCGAATCGTTATCAGGCTGGCGATCGCCGTTTTCTGGTTACTCTGGAGCAGCGCTACTATTCTGATATCTATCCATTCCAGATGTTCAGGCTGGGTGCGGCGCTGTTTGCCGATATCGGTCGTGCCTGGTTTGTAGATGACAGACCTGAATGGCATCCGGGTGGGTCCGACGATCCGTTTGGTGTCCTCACCGATGTGGGAATTGGTTTGCGCATGGAGTCCACCCGCACCCGTCGCGATCGGGTCCTGCATTTTGATGTGGCCTTTCCCTTGAACGATGGACCCGGCGTTCGCAGTGTTGAAGTAACGATCACCGCAAAATCGAGTCTCTAACGGTTTCAGAGAGGCGCGTCAGCTCAGCTCAGAATTCTGGTCAACTGTGTAAGGGCAGAGGCAAGATCGGGCTGGTCCGCAAGGATTGGTGCTGTGTGTTCAGGGAACTGACGTTTCATGCGGGCCACAGCATTCTTCAGATGAAAACGCGGGTTGTTCACCCGGGCGTTCACCTCTGACCATTTGAGCGGCATCGAAACCGATGCTGCCGGTTCCGCCCGGGCGCTGAAAGGTGCCACCAGCAATCGGCCGTGGCCATTCTGCAGATAATCGATATAAACCTTGCCCTGGCGGGCCTTGATGGCGCGCGCGATGGTTGCGATCCAGGGGTAACGATCGACGATCACCCTGGCCAGCAACTCAGCAAATGTTCTGGCCTGATCATGGGTAAGGGTTCGTGCCAACGGCAGCAGCACATGCAGACCGGATGCACCGCTGGTTTTTGGATAGGCAGGCAGGTCGAGTTCATCTGCAAGTTCACCGATAGCATTGGCCAGTGTGATCACATCCTTGAAGGGTGCACCTTTCGGATCCAGATCCAGCACGCACCAGTCTGGATGCGCAAGGTCGGTGATGCGCGCATGCCAGGTGTGGATCGGGATGGTGCCCATGTTGGCCAGGTACTTGAGTGCCGCGGTGTTATCCACAATAAAGTAATTCACTTCGCGTTCGGCACCATCGCTGAAGAGCACTTCGCGCCGGATCCAGTCAGGGACGAAGTCCGGTGCGTCGCGCTGGTAAAAGGATTTACCGTGGATGCCGTCCGGAAAGCGGGTCAGCACGATGGGTCGATCCGCGAGGTACGGCAGCATCCACGGCGCGATCTTTTCGTAGTAGTCCACCAGGTCACCCTTGGTCAGATCTTTTTCCGGGTAGAACACTTTGTCACGATGGGTGACTTTGACCTCGGGTTCGGGGGCTGGCGACAGGGTGACCGCCCAGGGGTTGTCGTAGCGGCCGAGACAATCGGCAGGGGGTTTGTCAAGCCGCAGCCGTGAAAAGGCTGGCTGTCTCAGTTGCCCGTCGCGGGTGTATTCCTTGTAGCGGACTTCGCAGACCAGTTCCGGTTTCACCC
>JAQBYL010000167.1 GCA_027622495.1 Pseudomonadota bacterium | reverse complement strand
CTATTCGAGCCTGGTTGATCGCATCTGCGGCGGCTCGCCGACCCAGCGCTTCGATGTAGCCTGATTCGTCGGTGATATCTGAGATGTTCACGTTGATCAGCCTCAGGCCGATCTTCATCAACTCGGATTCGATGTTTTCCAACACGCGGCTTTCGAAGGTTTCGCGGTCACCGTTGATCTCTTCGATGTCCATGGTCGCGATGGTGGCGCGCAACTGGCCGAAGATGATGTCTTTGGCGGTTTCTTCAATTTCGTTGGTGTCCAGCGACAACAGACGCTCAGCTGCGTTGCTCATCAACTCCTGGGTGGTGCCTATGCCAAAGGTAAACCGGGATGGCACATTGACCCTGATGTTCTGTTTGGACAGCGCACCTTCAAGCTTGATGTCTACGGTCATGGGGGTGAGGTCCAGGTAGCGGAAGCCCTGGATAACCGGCCAGATGAACGTGGTCCCGCCGTGGATGGTTTTGGCGGAGGAGTCACCCCCGACCTGACCAAACTTGACCAGAATCTGGTCTGAGGGGCAGGTCCGTATACGCCGGGTTACTGCCACAATCATGCTGACAACCACCAGCGCCAGAATGACCACTACAACAAACGTTTCCATAAGGTTTTACTCCGCCTCCACCACCAGTTGATCACCCTCCACCTCGGTCACCCGGACCGAGGAGTTTCTGGCGAGCGCGTCGCCTTGAGTAACCGCGTGAAATTCTTTCAGCCGCCCCTGGATCGACAGGGTGACTTTGCCAACACCCGACCGGCCAGCAGGAATCTTCAACGAAACCCTGGCCGGTTGATCGATCGCGTTCTCAAGCCTGATGTTGCCCTGATGTCTGATTTTTGACATGCCGAACATCAGCAGCATGTTGAACGCAACAAGCGCAGATCCAATGACCACGCCGATAAAGCCGACGATCAGCACATGCTCGAGACCCCAGCTGATGGCCATGAGACCACCCCAGCTGAAACCCATCAGGAAGGAAACACCGTTTCGTATGGTGAACGCGTCACCCAACGAAAGTCCTTCGTCGGGGATCCCGTCCATATCATCCCCGCCGATGCCAACCATCGACAGCAGAAACTGAAAGGTGAAGATCAGCGTGGAAAACAGCGCCACAACAAACAGGAACTGTTGGACGCCACTCAGACCGTCATACCAATCCGTCATCCTGACTCTCCTTGCAGGCAATCATCTTACTGATTCTTAAGCCTTAAATCGTCCGCTCCGTAAACGCTCGCAACCAGGCCAGACTTCCCTTACCTTTGAAACGACAGATGCGGTCAGGTCAAGCGGGGAGACACCTTGGCACCACACGTCCTTTCGTTCAATCTCAAGTTGGCATTCGGCATCGGGCAGGCGGCCGAAGGGCTCAAGAATGCCGCGTTCGGCACGTTCCTGATTTTCTATTACAACCAGGTGCTCGGTCTGTCCGGCACCATGGCTGGAATCGCCGTTGGCCTGGCATTGGTGGTGGATGCGTTTACCGACCCGCTCGCCGGCTCACTATCCGATCACTGGCAATCGCCACGCGGACGCCGCCACCCGTTCATGTATGCCTCCATTGTGCCCCTGTGTATCTCGTTCTACTTTCTGTTCAATCCTCTGGTTAGCTCCGAAACCGCGCTGTTCATCTGGCTGCTGGTATTCACCAATGCAACCCGCACCGCGATGTCGCTCTACCACGTGCCACACATCGCCCTGGGGGCGGAAATGAGTGATGACTACAACCAGCGTTCTACACTGGTGGGTTATCGCATGTTTTTCAGCAACGTCGGCGTGCTGTTTGTGTTCCTCATCGGCTTCGGCTTTTTCTTTGTTCCTACCGACACCTTTGCAAACGGGCAGTTGAATGCGGCCGCCTACCCGCCCTTCGCGTTGTTGCTCGCAGTATTGATGGCAATCACGATTTTCTGGAGTGCCTGGGGAACCCGTTCAATCATCCCCCACCTGCCTAAGGTTCCTGCCACGCCCCCGGTCAGTCTCGGGCGGGTGATTATCCGTGTGTTTGAAGACGTGTTTGCGGCCATGCACAGCGTCTCATTCCGATGGCTGTTCTCCGGTGTGCTCATGGTGTTTGTTATGGTCGGCGTGAACAGTGCGCTTGATCTGTACGTCTTCACCTATTTCTGGGAACTCGATCGACCCTCGATACTGATGGTAATCGTCTCCTACCCGATCGGTGTGATGCTGGGGGCATTCTTCACCCCCACGATACTCGGTCGCTGGGGTAAGAAAGCGGGGCTCATTTTTGGCGGGTTATCGTGGCCCTTCTGGCAGGCGCTGCCGATCATTCTGCGGCTGCTCGGCTGGTTTCCGGAAAACAGCGATGCTTTGCTGATCCCCCTGTTGATCGGTATCAAGCTGGTGCAGGGAGCCTGCACCGTGCAGGCCAATATCGCCTTCGGCTCGATGGTGGCCGATGTAGTCGATGAACATGAGTTTGAGAGCGGCAAGCGACAGGAGGGCATTTTCTTTGCTGCTGCCTCATTTTCCGGCAAGGCAACCACCGGGGTCGGCAATATCATCGCCGGTTTTGCGCTGGACATCATTTCCTGGCCACGCGGCGCAGACATCAGAACCGCCGCCGACATACCGCCAGAAACAATCTTTAACCTGGGTATTGTGTACGGCCCCTTAGTCGCGTCGCTCGGTCTGCTTTCGATCTGGTGCTATGCGCACTACAAACTGACAAAAGAACGGCATAACGAAATACTGCAAACGCTCATCGAGCGCCGAGCACAGTAAGGCAAAAGTTTTGAGACCGGAGAGTGTGGTTTCAAAAAACTGAAGCCGGGAACTTTTGATTCCCGGCTTCATTTAACCACTCGTTCGTTAACCTAGTGGCGGTAGGTCACTTCCACTTGGCTGGCACGCAGGCACAGACCGACTCAGCTGAGCTAATCTCATTTAATCCCCTTAACACCTGGAATTTCTTTGAATACGCAGGCAGTTGTTAGCAAATTTTTAGTAACTCTCCATTGGCCGGCAGACAGCAAAACAGACAGCCTTGACTGCCTCTAACTCAAGTATGTCTACAGGTCAATGAGGAATCTTCAAACACGAGGTATATGAGACTGTTCAGTTCGAACATCTAACCAGTCAGCTTGAGAGCAAGGATCACACCAGGCTCTCAAGCTGCCGGAATCAGACTATCAGTCGCCGAACTGGGCGTAGAACTCAATTCCCCAGCTACGGCCTGGTTGTTCGGAGCCAAGCCCGAACAACCCACCAATATCGACCGCACCAGTCACTATGTCGTCGGTAAGATTTCGACCAAAAACGGTAAGCCGATATTTATCCCATCCGTAGGACAGCGATGCCGACACCCGATTCTGTGCGTCAACCGATCCCCGCGGATTGTTGTCAAGCGCACCTTCCTGATCATCAATGTAATAGTAGCGTGCGTGCAGATCTAAAGATCCGGGACCTATCGGCAGGGAGTAGGTACCGCCGATACCAAAGGTGCTGTCAGGTGCGAAACGAGGGGTGAGGTGACTGTAGTCCGCCGGATTGAAGCCACCAATAGCGCCGTCGATATCGGTAAAAAACTCATCATATTCGGCGTCGAGCAGACCAGCTGTTGCGAACATGTTGAAGTTCGCGCTGACCACCCATCTCAATTCGGCTTCCAGACCCATATAGGTAGCACTACCCACATTGTCAATAACGGTGACAACAGTCAGGGTGCTTGGATCCTGTTTGATCGACGCTTCCTGCTTGTCCTGGAAATCGTTGTGGAACGCCGTTACGTTGAGCTGTACCCGATTCTCAAAGAACTGAGCTTTCATGCCAGCTTCCCAGCTGTTGGCATACTCTGGATCATAAGTGTTATTGAAATCCTTGGTGTCCTGGTTACGACCGAAGAAACCACCGCTGTGGAACCCTTCTGAGTAGGAAAGATAGAACATAATGTCGTCGGTCATGGCGTAGGAAACCCCGGCTTTCGGCGACAGTTCAGTCCACTCTTCTGAGAGATCGGCTACATCAGGCTGGCCCGCGAAATTGACGTAGTTGTCAATGTAGGCGCGGGAGACCGGCGCGAGGTAAGACTGATTACCGACAAAGTCTTTCGTCTCTTTGGTCCAGCGCAAACCCGCGGTCAGCGTCCATTGATCGTTGATCAGCCAGTCACCCTGAAAATACACCGCTTCGGATTCAACCTCCTGATCCTGATGCAGCTTCTGCACGAAATTGTCGCCGAGCCCCGCTGATCCCAGACCCACTGCCTGGTCACAACGAAGGGTACCGACCAATTCCAGCAGACACAGATCTGTCAGACCGAGACCGGGCGCAACCGGTGCGTTGTTGGCAAAACCAGGAACCAGGCTCTGCCAGAAGTCACCGAAGGTTACCCAATCCTGGGCGTACTCCGCGCGCCACAGATAGATACCGGTGGAAAAGTTGAACCGGTCGTAGCTGCCTTCCAGCCGCAGTTCGGTGCTCAACTGTTCGTGCGTATTGTCGTTGTCAATCCAGATGTGTGGCAAAGAGGATCCATCCAGCTCCTGAATGTAATCCTCCAGGTCATCGCGCCAGCCGGTAACAGAAACGAGCCGCAGGTTGTCGTTGATGTCGAAGTTCATCTCCAGTGTTACGGCGTCCTGATCAAAACTGGCGACGTTCATCTGATTGGTGCTGAACTCACCTTCCCCATTGCCTGGATCATCGAAGCAGGAGGCGCCATCGGGGTTAACGTATCCACTGCTGTACACACCGTCGCACAACACATGCTCGCCCGGATAGTTCTCGTTGGTATTTGCGCCGAGGTCGCTGTCATCTTCGTAACGTTCCACAGTCAGCACTGCATCGAAGTTCTCGCCGACTTCCAGTAGAAACGCCGCACCGTAGTTAACGTAATCCTTTTCTGGTCCATCACCCCCAATGAAAGTGTTTTTCATATGGCCATCAGATTGAATGTTCGTGTAGAACAATTTGGTCGATAACATCTCACCAAGGGTCGGCACATTGAGAACCCCGCGTATCTCCTGTTGACCCCACTCGCCGCCGGTGATCTGAAGTTTGCCGCCGAGTTCACCTGTCGGCCGGCTGCGGATGATGTTGATCACCCCGCCAACGGTGTTTTTGCCGAACAGCGTACCCTGTGGGCCACGCAGTATTTCGATGCGGTCCACGTCAAAATTTTCAATGATCTGCCCCGAACTGGTCCCCATGAAAATGCCATCGAGCACAACGGCGATGGGAGAGTCGAAGGATTTGTCGGTTTCGGAGTAACTGATACCCCGGATCTGAATCGCGCTGCCGCGTGTTCGTCCCGGATGTGCCGCAATGTTGACATTGGGGGCGTAACCGTTGACGTCGGTCAGGTTGCGTACCGTCGCATCCCGCAATTCTTCAGTCAGCGCGGTGATGGCAATGGGTACTTTCTGAACTGACTCCTGCCGTTTCTGGGCAGTGACGATGATTTCCTCGATGGCAAGATTAGAAGCTGGCGCGGCCACCGAGTCGCTACTCGCGAAGCACAGGAGAACAAGAGCACTGCCGAGCAGCCCTCCACTTACTGGGTTAATTAACATGGATTTCTCTCGCTAACAATATTTCGATGCCGCTGACGAATTGCGGCAGACTTCCAGCCCGGCATGGTTCGGTGACCGGAACCAAGGTTCCCTGGAATGGGAAGAACACCTGTTCTGATCGCACACGTCTTTTCGTCATCTGTTGCCCCTCGAAGCGGTAGCAGATAGAGCTGGAATCCAACTGAAACTGCGAAACAATCAGCCTTGACTGTTTCTATAGCAAGTCCATCGACAGGTCAATGTGTCCGAGCAGCTAATTTCCCTCTCGTGGCCCGGTCTGCGACACTTTCATCTGCGAATCTGGAAGAGACCTAAAGCACATGCACCCCTCCCCCACCTTCTGGCCACCGGCGCCTGATCTGCGACGTGATGAGGTTCGCGTAAGCCATGCGGGTCGCGAGTACCTGGGTCACCTGGTGGCCCCGCCGCGTGAGGCGGGTCCGCGACCACTGGTTCTGGTGATCCACAACTATCAGGGCCTCAAGTTTTTCGACGTGGACGTTGCTGAGTATCTGGCCCGTGTGGGTTATGTGGGCCTTGCCATCGACATGTACGGTGACCTGCTTCCGCCTGAAGAGCGGATTTTTCCTTCTGATGCGCGTGCGGTGCCGAATTTTCAGAAGCGCTGCTTCGAAGCAATGGTTGCGGTGGATCACGACTTTCCGGACTTTCGCGGTCTGCTGCAGACCTGGCTTGCGGCTGGTCGCGCACACGAAAGCGTTGATGCCAGTTATTCCGCCGCCGCTATTGGTTATTGCTTTGGCGGGGTGGCGGTTCTGGAAGCGGTTCGCGGCGGGTTGGACCTGTCTGCGGTGGTTTCATTCCACGGGCTGTTGCAGACGGGTGAAGATCCCAGCCCCGAAAGCGCCGGTGTCAAACGACCAGAGCTTAAGCGTTGTGAAAACAGCTACAACACCGGAACAGTTGTGCTGATCGAAAACGGCGCCAATGATCATCTGGTAGGTGACACGAGCATGAAACGTTTCTTTACCGAAATGGATGGAGCAGGCGTGCAGTGGATATTTCACCATCACGCGCAGACACCCCACGGGTTTGCGCTACCTGCAACACTCGGGCCGCCAGGCCGGCTTCATGAAGCAAGCGACCGGCGTTCGACGATGAGCATGCTCAGTGTGTTCCGGGAGGTTTTCCCGGGCGTTGTGCAGAACACCGTTGCATGTAACGCCGCCGGGACAAGCATACCGACCTGATCCGTGTGTCAGGTCCTGCGAGTCAGACCTGATCCAGGCTCGCGATCAAGCCAGAAATCGCGCCAGCGTGCTTCCGAGCCAGCGACTGCTCAAGGTATGAGGTCGAATATCCGGACGATAAGGATGATCACCTGCGATCGCACGCGCGGCCTGAAGACCACTGCGTACCGCAGGTCCAATCCCCTCACACATGTCGCGCGACGCAAGCCCAAGCGCGTCGCCAACAAGGTAAGCCCCCGCGTTGTTCGCCTGCCCGACGTTGGAAGCACCTTCAGACCAGAGGTAGTAACTGTATCCGTGGGGCGTTTGCGATGGCACCTGCGACAGCAGACCCGCCCGCAACAGACGCTCGAGCAGATTCTGCCAGTGACGCCTGATATGGTCATCGTTGCGGGCAAGCCGTTCAGCCATTCCGCCAACACCGATATTCAGATAGCCATCCGCTTTGGGCACATACCAGGAATAACCGCGCAGACCTTTGTCGAAAAACCACAGATGACAGCGTGGGTCACTCCACTGGCAGGGATATTCCAACTCCATCGTCACTGTCTGCAACGGTTTCGAGCGTGGTGCACCGGGCCTGAAGAGTTCGCGATACACCGGACACCGGGTACCACCGGCACCGATGATATAGCGGCACTGAAAAGCACCATCGATGGTGTAGCCTTCTGCATCACCAACCACTGATCTGACGGTATGTTCATATAAGGGAACACCGCTTCGCGCAACAAGCCACTGATCGAACTCGTAGCGCCTCACAGAATGCTGCCGGGTGGCCATGCTTACCGGCAGCCCTTTGACGCAGACGTGTAACTCATCGAATGTCAGAAACCGATGCGGGTAGTCCTCTGGTGCAAACTCAAGATCAGCGAGAACCTCGGGTGTAATCCACCCTGCACAAAGCTTTTCTCTGGGGAACGATTCGCGATCCAGAAGCAGGCATTCGCGACCCTGGCGTTTGAGTTCCCATGCCGCAGCAGCCCCGGCCGGGCCCGATCCAACGATGATCGTTTCTGCGTTGATCATTGCCTGTCGGTAAACAGACGATCACGCGTGGGGGGTATGGCCCGACTCTCGGCTCTTGCGAACAGCACCTGGTACAACTGCAGACCACCTGCGGTAAATGCTGCCTGCGACCCACGCAGGTAGAGCCGCCAGGCGCGCACAAAATTCTCACCGAACATGCCTTTGACCACATCGGCATTCCTGTCGAAATTCTCCCCCCAGTGTTTGAGTGTCAGCGCGTAGTGGGATCTGAGATTTTCCACATCCACCACTTCAAGCGACACCGGTTCGAAAATCTCCATCATCTGTTTAAGCGATGGGGCGTAGGCACCCGGGAAAATCTGCTGTTCAATCCACGGGTTCAGGCGGCGGGGTTTGCGCTGACCGATACTGTGGATCAGCCCACGGCCACCCTCCTTGAGACACCTGTCGATCGTCTCACCAACAGCTCGATACTGGCGCAAACCCACGTGCTCGAGCATACCCACCGAAACAAACACATCGTAGGTACCCTGAATATTCCGGTAGTCATCTTCAACGTATTCAATGAGATGATCGAGACCTTCCCTGGCTGCCCGCTCTCTTGCGTACTCAATCTGCCTGGTTGAGATGTTATAGGAGCGCACGCTCACACCGTAGGTGCGTGCCAGGTATCGCGCCAGACCACC
>JAQBYL010000166.1 GCA_027622495.1 Pseudomonadota bacterium | reverse complement strand
GGCATTTGCCGATGAGCTTAACTCAGGCGATACCGCCTGGATGCTGACCGCAACTGCGCTGGTTCTATTCATGACCATACCGGGCCTTTCGTTGTTTTACGCGGGGATGGTTCGATCTAAAAACGTTCTCTCGGTGCTGATGCAGTGCTTTGCGATTACCTGCCTCGTCACGGTTCTGTGGGTCTGCTGGGGTTACAGCATCGCCTTCGGCGGTGAAGGGGCATTCTGGGGCGGTTTGAGCAAGTCGTTTCTTGCCGGTATCGCGGTAGATGGTGTCTCGGGTTCAATCCCGGAAACTGTTTTCGTCACCTTTCAGATGACCTTCGCAATCATCACGCCTGCCCTGATTGTCGGTGCCTTTGTGGACCGGATGAAGTTCTCGGCTCTACTCGCCTTTGTGACCATCTGGCTGTTGTTTGTGTACGCACCGATCACCCACTGGGTGTGGGGTGAAGGTGGCTGGCTCAGGGCCATGGGTATTCTCGATTTTGCTGGTGGAACGGTGGTTCACATCAACGCGGGGATCGCCGGTCTTGTGACTGCGCTAGTGCTCGGCAAACGAAAAGGTTTTCCCGGTACAGCGATGCCTCCGCACAACCTGACCCTGTCGGTTATCGGCGCGTCGATGTTGTGGGTTGGCTGGTTTGGTTTTAATGCCGGGAGTGAACTGGCAGCGGATGGTGTTGCTGGTATGGCCATGCTGGTCACCCAGGTCGCCACTGCAGCGGCAGCGCTCGGCTGGATGGTCGTTGAGTGGATCATGCACAAGAAGGCCAGTGTGCTCGGCATTATCACCGGTGCAGTTGCCGGTCTGGTTGCGATTACCCCTGCGTCGGGTGCTGTCGGTCCAATGGGTGCACTGGCTATTGGCCTTTCATCCGGTGTGGTGTGTTTCTTTGCCTCCACCACGCTCAAGCGTGCGATGGGCTATGACGACTCGCTGGATGTGTTCGGTGTGCACTGTGTTGGCGGTATCGTTGGCGCCATGCTCACCGGGATCTTCTGCGCCGAAGCGTTGGGTGGTGCAGGCTTCGGGGTTGAATCCGGTGGTTATGGTGCGCAGTTGATGGCCCAGGGAACCGGCGTTGCCGCAACCCTCGTCTATACCTCGATTGCCACCTTTATCATCCTCAAACTGGTGGATGTCATCATTGGTCTGAGGGTCAGCGACGAAGAAGAGTCCATGGGACTTGATGTCTCACTGCATAACGAAACAGGTTACAACCTGTAAACGGCTTGCGGCTCGGGATCGATTAACCCGAGCCTGAATCATGCGGACTAAAGAAGGGGTGCATCTGCACCCCTTTTTTTAACGTCATTTATACACTTAAGAACCGCGCTGCTAGAATGGTGGCCTTTTTACCCTAAGACGTAAGATGATGCTTTATCAGAGCACCCGCGGGGGCATGCAGCCTGTGCCGTTCAAAGATGCCGTCATTACCGGTCTTGCTCCGGATGGCGGGCTGCTGATCCCGGTTGATATACCGGATGTCTCGGATCGGCTTTTAGACCTGCGCAATCTATCCTTTGTAGATCTGGCGAAAGAGATTGTCGGCCTGTATGCGACCGACATCGAACCCGAGATTCTAAGCACCCTGATCGAAGAAGCTTATGCCAACTTCGACACCGACGATGTAGTGAAGATCAGAACGCTGGGCGACCTCAAGGTGCTCGAACTTTTCCACGGCCCGACACTTGCGTTCAAAGATGTTGCGCTACAGCTGCTGGGGCGGTTGTTCCAGCATGTGCTCACCGAGCGGGGCGAACATCTGAACATACTGGGTGCTACCAGCGGCGATACCGGCAGTGCTGCCATCGCCGGTGTCCGCGGTCTTAAGGACGTTGATATTTTCATTCTGTATCCGAATGGTCGAGTGAGCCCGTTGCAGGAACTGCAGATGACCACTGTTGAAGACACCAACGTGCACTGCCTTGCCGTCGAAGGCAGTTTCGACGACTGCCAGACGCTGATGAAAACGATATTCGGCGATCTTGATTTCAAAAAGAGCTACTCGTTAGGGGCAGTTAATTCAGTGAATTGGGCCCGCGTGCTCGCACAGATTGTTTACTATGCCTACGCCAGTCTGAGAGCATCTGATCAGGCCAGCTTCTGTGTACCGACGGGTAACTTTGGCAACGTTTTTGCAGGGTATGTCGCAAAACGGATGGGCTTGCCCATCAAACACCTGATCCTCGCCACCAACGAAAACGATATTCTGAGTGAGTTTTTCCGGACCGGTGTATATCAACGCGGCGAGGTGCACTACACCATTTCGCCCGCCATGGACATTCAGGTTGCGAGCAATTTCGAGCGTTATCTTTACTATCACCTCGACGGCGACAGCAGTGCGTTGAAAACATTCATGAATGACTTTATGAGCACTGGTCGCGCCAGTGTGAGTGTGCTCCCATCCGCCGACACCTTTCTCTCTACGGCCGTCAACACCCGCGACACGCTGGCAGGAATCCGCGAAGTCTACGAACAATACGGTTATCTGGCAGATCCACACACGGCGGTGGGTCTGGTTGCGGCGCAGCGTTTCAGCGAGGCTTCAAACGGGGTTGATCTGTTCTGTATCGCGACCGCTCATCCGGCAAAATTTCCTGAATCTGTGGATCAGGTGGCTGGTGAAGGTGTTGCTCGACACCCGTCTTTAGAGCGGCTTAAAAATCTTCCTGCGCGCAAAGTTGTTATTCCAGCCGATGTTGAAGTGATCAAGGAGCAGATCCGTACTAACGGCCGTTGATCGCCTCGATCACAGCCGGAAGATCGGTCAACAAATAGATCTCCGCACTGGGCGCAATGGTTGCGTCGCGCATCGATCGCCCCGGATTGAACCAGATGCTGTGCATGCCAACCTGGCTTGCACCGTGGATGTCGTCCGTGAGGCTGTCACCGACGTGCACCGCGTCACTAGGGGCCACACCGCTGTGTTCAAGCGCCGCGTGGAACATGTCGGGGGCTGGTTTACCGATCCCCACACTTGCCGATGAAAAGTGAAATGAAAACACATCCTGCAGCCCGAGCATCTGGATATCGGCGTTGCCATTGGTTAAAGCGCCGAGAACATATTCCTGCGACAGGTGGGCCAGCGTTTCTAACGCCCCCTCGAAGTAAACGACGTCGTTGCGTGCACGATAGAAGATCTCGAACGCCGTATCGGCATGTTGTTGCGCGATGTCCTCCGCATAGCCGCATTGCTGCAACGCACGAAACAGAACCTGGTGACGAAACTGCGACAGATCATGGACGATGTCTGGCTTCTCGCGCAGGAGTGCGTTGCGTGCCCGATCAACGGTTCCATCCTGATACGCGGTCGACATCAAAGGCGCGTGTTCGGCGAGCCAGTTCCGCATGGTCTTCTCGGCCCTACCTATAACCAGTCGAACGTCCCACAGAGTGTTGTCCAGATCAAAGGTAATGAGCTTAAGGCGAGGCATCAGTCTTTGCTTTCCCCCGCCCGCGGATGAGCGGCATCATAGACGCGCGCCAGGTGTTGAAAGTCCAGGTGGGTGTAAATCTGAGTCGTCGATATATCGCTGTGACCGAGCATTTCCTGGACTGCACGCAGATCACCACTTGATTCCAGCAGATGGCTGGCAAAACTGTGCCGCAGCATGTGCGGATGCAAGGTGTTGGATCCAAGCTGACGAACAGCCAGTTGCTTCAAACGTTGTTGAACGCAGCGCCTGCTGATGCGTGCGTTGCCGCGCCCGGTGAACAAAGGGTCGGAAGGTTCTGCCGGCGGACGCAGATCCAGCCACAAGGTCAGGGCTTTCACACAGTGTCTGCCGATTGGCACCTGGCGGGTTTTAGAACTCTTGCCCAGCACCGTCACGAACCCGGAAGCCAGATCCAGGTCCGAAAGGTTGATGCCCGTCAGCTCAGACAGCCGCAAGCCGCTCGAATAGAACAGCTCGGCGATTGCCTTGTCGCGTTTTTCGATTGGTGTTTTCGCTTCAAAGTCGAAGAGTTTGGCCGCCTGATCCGCATCGATTACTCCGGGCAGACGGGCACGGTGTTTGGGCGCTTTGCTGATCGCCGCCGGATTCTGTTTGACTGCGCGTTTTTTGAGCAGATAGTTGAAAAAGCTGCGCACGCTCGACAGGGCACGACCGACGCTTCGCGGTGAAAGCCCGTTGCCGTGCAGATGGGCGATCCAGCTCGAAACATGGTGCGCACGACAGTCGGTCAGAGCGTTGGTGTAGTGTTTGCGAAAACGCGTCAGATCGCGTTCGTAGGCAGTGAGCGTATGCGGTGAGTAGCGTTTTTCGAAACGAAGATAGTCGAGGTAGGTTGCGAGATCCGGATCAGTCACTGCGATAGTCGGTCGATCACACGGCTCAGCACATCGGCGATATAGTTAACGAACAGCGTGTCCATATCCGAGGTGAAATGCTGCGGGTCCCGGCTTCCCACCGCCAGGCAACCTTCGGTTTCGGTAAAGCGCAGTGGCAGAAGAACCGCGCTTCCGCTGCCTTCGTGGCTCTGTACCGGGAACAGTCTGGCCAGCTCATCAGCCCGCAAGGTAGTGCAGACCGGAACGCTGCCGGTAACAAAACGTTCATGCGGCATTTCACCGGCATGACTCATCAGGTGGTCCAGGACCAGACCGGAATAGTGCACGTGGCAGCAGACAAAGTCGGCATCAAAGTCCACCAGCATGTTAGTGGCCAGTACTTCATTCAGGTCATGCCACTCCTCCACGTCGAGCAGGGCAAGGGTAAGCGAGCGGGTTTTACTGAACAGGTCGTCGTTCAACCGTGCGGCGTGCAGAAGATCGTTCATGCGGCGTCGAGTCTGAATATTGCGTTCACGCAGAACCGCTACCTGACGCTCAATCAACGATACCGCGTTGCCGCTATCGTGGTTCAGATTGAGCTCCGACAGCAGCGATTTATGAGACTTGAAGAAATCCGGATGGGACCGCAGATAGTCGATGACCTGCTGATCTACCAGACTCGATTTTTCAACGATCTTCATCGAGGTTCCTGTTGTGGGCATTCGATCAGCCCGGAGTACACCATAGTTGCCGGACCACTCAGGATGACTGGCTTACCGGGTCCGTCCCAGGTAATTCTGACCTTACCGCCGGGCAACGATACCTTAACCTTATTTTCAGTGTGACCATGCAGAACGCAGGCAATCGCCGCGGCGCAGGCGCCTGTACCACATGCACGGGTTTCGCCAACGCCGCGCTCGAATACCCGCAGGCGGATAAAACCCCGATCGACAACTCTGCAGAAGCCGATGTTCGCCCCTTCGGGAAAAACTTCGTGCCGGGTCAGAGAGCTGCCGATGGTGACGACATCGGTGGTTGCCACATCATCAACAAAAAGGACGCCGTGCGGGTTGCCCACAGATACAGGGGTAATGAGATGCTCTCCTGTTGAGCTGCACACCAGATAACTAAGACTCGCTGTATCGGTCAGAAAGGGTACATCCGACGGGGTAGTCGAAGGCACGCCCATGTTGACTTCAACGTTGTCGCCTTTGAGGGTTGTGCTGATTACCCCCGTGCTGGTTTGAAAGCGGAGTGTGTTTTTGGCGCTCAGCTGTTGATCCTGCACAAACCGGGCCACGCATCGAGCACCGTTGCCGCACTGTTCTGCGGTAGTGCCATCAGCGTTGTATATGCGGTACCAGAAATCCACATCGGGATCGGTAGGTGCATCCACCAGCAGCAGCTGATCAAAGCCGATACCGGTTCGGCGATCAGCCCACGCTCTGATCTGCTGCTCGCCCAGAGTCACATCCTGTGTAAGCGCGTCGATCACCATGAAATCGTTGCCCAGACCGTGCATTTTGGCGAACTTGAGCTGCATCAGCGCTACTCTCGCGGGAGTTCCAGGCGCAGCTGATCGCGGACGGTTTCGCGGACACGTACGACCGTAAACGACTTACCATCCACGAGTACCTCAGCAGCACGGCCTCGACTGTTGTAGTTGGAACTCTGCACCATGCCGTATGCGCCCGCGGCACCAATCGCGAGCAGGGCATTTTCTTCGAGTGCAAGGCTTCGTTCCTTGGCGAGAAAGTCACCGGACTCGCACACCGGACCGACAATGTCCCATAGCTGCACCTCAGCCTGCGACTCGAGCACGCTCTGCACCGGGTGTTGGGCCTGATAAAGGGCTGGTCTGATCAGATCATTCATGGCCGCATCTACGATGGCAAAGTTGAGGTAGCTTGCGTCAAAACCGGGCTTCAGATACTCCACACGGGTCAGAAGAATACCACCGTTGGCCACTAGAAAACGGCCAGGTTCGAGCACCACTGTTTCGTGCCGATTGCCTAACCGGCGCGAAAGTGCGGCGCCATAAGCGGCCATGTTAAAGGGGGTTTCGTCGGTATAGGTAACCCCCATGCCGCCGCCCAGATCGATGTGCTCGATCTCGATGCCGTCTTCGTTCAGATCGTCAATGAGTTCGAGCAACCGGTCCAGTGCGTCAAGGTAGGGTTCCATGCGGCTGATCTGACTGCCGATATGGCAGTCCACACCGACAATGCGAAGTTCCGGAGCGTTTGCAGCCCGCCGGTACACTTGCCTTGCGGCAGCCGCTGGTATCCCGAACTTGTTCTGCTTGAGACCGGTAGAAATGTACGGGTGAGTGCCCGGATCTACATTCGGGTTGACGCGCAGCGAAACCGCTGCCACCACGCCTAAAAGCCGGGCCCGCCGGATCAGGCGCTCAAGTTCGGAGGCACTTTCGACGTTGAAGCAGCCGACGCCAAGCTTCAAGGCGAAGTCGATGTCTGCCTCACTTTTGCCGACACCGGAGAACACCACATTTTCTGCGGCACCACCGGCTGCCAGCACCCGTTGCAGTTCGCCGCCCGAGACGATGTCGAAGCCGGCACCGAGCTCCTGAAAACAGCGCAAAACGCCAAGATTGGAGTTGGCTTTAACGGCATAGCAGATGCGGTGATCGAGACCGTTAAGCGCTTGCTCCATCTGCTGGTAGCGGTCAACGAAATGATTTCGCGAATACACGAATACCGGCGTACCCACCGCCTCAGCAATCTCGGTCAAGCGCACACCTTCGGCGTGCAGTTCGCCGTTAATTCTCACGAAAGCGTCAACGGCCATGGTGATCATCCGCATGCTGCGATGAGCGATCAGAAACGAGGCTTACCAGCGATTTGTCAGGCAGGGTGAGCGGACCCTTCTGCCCACAGGTGACAACCAGACTGATCAGAGCGATTAAGAGCAGCCAGCGCATGAAAACCTCGTTGCGTGTGTTCGCTAAAAAAACGCGCAAGTATACACATGCGCCTTGCGCTGTCAGGGTGAACGGCGCCACCGTCGGTTCTCAGGACGGTTGTCCGGACAACTGACTCGCAGATAACCGCCATCGTGCCCGTTTGACCGCGGCGCGCACCTGATCCGGCGCAGTACCACCGTGGTGCGAGCGAGCGGCCACCGACCCCTCAAGGGTCAGCACGTGGTAGACGTCCTGTTGTAATTGACCGTTGCAGAGTTTCTGTAACTCGTCAAAACCAAGCTCATGCAAACGCTTGTTGCTGTCGATCGCATAGGCCACGGTTCGACCTACCATTTCGTGAGCATCACGGAACGCCACTCCAGCGCGGACAAGATAGTCAGCCAGATCGGTTGCGGTGGTGTAGCCGTCGTTGGTTGCGGCGTACATATTGTCTTTGCGGGCTTCGATGTTGGGAATCAGACCCGTCAAGGCGACGATGCAGTTACGCAATGTGTCGATGGTATCGAACAGCGGCTCTTTGTCTTCCTGATTGTCCTTGTTATAAGCCAGTGGCTGGCTCTTCATGAGCATCAGCAACCCCATCAGATGGCCTGCTACCCTGGCGGATTTGCCGCGCACCAGCTCCGGCACATCGGGATTTTTCTTTTGCGGCATGATCGATGAGCCGGTACAGAAACGATCGGGGAGCTCAACAAAGCCGAAGGCCTGCGAGGCCCAGAGCACGATTTCTTCACACCAGCGTGACATATGGTTGAGTGTCATGGCGGCGACCGAACAGAATTCGATGGCAAAATCACGGTCGCTCACACTGTCTATGGAGTTTTCTGAAACCCGATCGAAGCCAAGTTTTTCAGCGACGAAAGCTCGATCGATGGGAAAAGTTGTGCCTGCAAGGGCTGCGCTGCCAAGCGGCAGAACATTCATGCGCCGGCGGCAATCACTCAGGCGGTCCAGATCGCGCTCGAACATTTCGGACCAGGCCAGCAGGTGATGACCAAAGGTGATGGGCTGTGCTGCCTGCAGGTGTGTGAAACCGGGCATGATCGTGTCGGTGTGCTGCTCGGCGAGATCAAGAATTGCGTTGTGCAGCGCCTGACCGAGAGCCAGCAGATCATCGATTTCATCACGCAGATAAAGTTTTACGTCGGTCGCGACCTGATCGTTGCGCGATCGGGCTGTGTGAAGTTTTTTGCCTGTGTCGCCGATCAGGTTGATCAGACGGCTTTCGATGTTCATG
>JAQBYL010000165.1 GCA_027622495.1 Pseudomonadota bacterium | reverse complement strand
GATGAATCTCGCCTACGTGGGCAGCAATGTCAGGGCAAGTGCTGTGGCCATGGACAAAGGCGTCGCCAAGCTTCTTTTCAAAACTGTGGATCTGCCCGTGGCCGAGGGTCTGACCCTGGCAGCAGATATGGATGTCGAGACCGCCGAAGCCATGATCCTCGAACGCTTTGGCGATCGGGTGGTGATCAAACCCCTCTCTCAGGGGAGCGCCATCGGTGTCACGCCCATCGCCAACGGCGGCGATCTGAAACCGGCAATTCGTACTGCGCAGATGCATGGTGCGTTCCTGGTCGAACCGTACGTTCTCGGCCGTGAAATCACCGTAGGTGTATTCGACCCGGAAGGTCAGCAACCCATCGCTTTTCCGGTGATCGAAATCCGCACCGGCACCGACCAGTGGTATGACTTCACTAACCGTTACGCGGTGGGCGCAAGCGAACACATCATTCCGGCGCTGTTGCCGGACCCGGTCAATCTCGAACTGCAGCACATCGCCATTGCTGCCCATCGGGTCCTTGGCTGCCGGGATCTGTCACGGGCTGATTTTATCGTCACGGACAGCAACGATATCGTGCTTTTAGAGGTTAATACCCTGCCCGGCATGACCCCCACCAGTCTTTATCCGGACGGGGCAAGGGCCATGGGCATGGACTTCGCGACGTTGATGGACGCTCTGGTCAGAAGCGCCCATCGCAGATCTCAGAAATCGTAACCACGTTCGTTGTGCATCACCAGGTCCAGACCTTCCTGTTCCTGTTCTTCGCTCACCCGTAGCGGGACCATGAGACCCGTCACCTTGAGGATGAACCAGGTGACAACAGCGGTGTAGACCAGGGTGACGCCTGCACCGAGCGCCTGTGTACCCAACTGGCTGCCGATCGCGATTTCCTGCTGGCCACTGAAGACGCCCAGCGCATTGCTGGCAAAAAAGCCGGTGAGCAGCGTGCCAAGGACTCCACCTACACCGTGGACCGGAAACACATCCAGCGAGTCATCGATCTTGAGTGATCGTTTGATGAAGTTGGTAGCAAAAAAGCAGACGAATCCCGCCGCGGTGCCAATAACCAGCGCCCCAGCCGGGCCTACGTACCCCGACGCCGGTGTGATGGTGCCAAGGCCGGCAACCATGCCGGTCACTGCACCGAGGGCACTGGGTTTGCCGTACTTGATCCATTCCACCACCATCCAGGTGAACGCACCCGCAGATGCTGATAGATGGGTTACCAGCATGGCCATGGCGGCATCGCCATTGGCGGCCAGTGCACTGCCACCATTAAAGCCGAACCAGCCCACCCAGAGCATGCCGGCACCGGCAACAGTCAATGTCATGTTATGGGGTGGCATGGGCTGGGTTGGAAAGCCAGTGCGTTTGCCGAGCACCATGGCCGCAACGATTGCAGCTGTGCCAGCAGTGATGTGAACCACCGTTCCACCGGCAAAATCCATGAGACCTAATGCGCTCAGCCAGCCGCCGCCCCAGACCCAGTGACAGATCGGTGCGTACACCAGCAGCAACCAGGCAGAGCAGAAAATGATGACCGCGGAAAAACGCATACGCTCGGCAAAGCCACCGATGATCAGCGCGGGTGTGATGATGGCGAATGTCATCTGAAACAGGGCGAAAGACGTTTCCGGAATCTGACCCTGCATGGAGTCTTCCATCACCCCGGCAAACAGCACCTTGCTCAGATCGCCAATGAAGGCATTACCTTCGGAGAAAGCCAGGCTGTAGCCTACAACAAGCCACAGAATGCTCATCATGCAGGTGATCGCGAAACACTGGGTCAGCACACTGAGCGCATTTTTCTTGCGTACCAGACCAGAGTAGAAGAGCGACAAACCGGGAATGGTCATGAACAGGACCAGTGCTGTCGATGTCAGGATCCAGGCTGTGTCACCGGTATTCAGATCATCGGCAAACACCGGACCCGCGGCGAAAGCGGCGAGCAGGCCGCCCAGTCGGGCTATCAGACCCACATGGGCCTTGGGGCCCGGACGGACCTTGTGGCCCGGATTAACTGCTCTCATGTTGACTCCCCTCCTCTAAACCGGATACAGGCCGGCGCTCACAGTTCTGCTGCCCGGGAAAATTCTGGTAACTGGCAGTATGGACCCACCGCAACGACTTGCGAAATGGGCGCCTCGAGCCACAGCCTCCCCGATGCTGCTATTTCGCGATTGCAGGTCAATTTACTCAAACTTGCTCTGTCTTGCTACCGCCGCACCGCCGGCCAACCGTAAAGGTCGCGAAAATACCGGTGAACCGTATCCATCGGTCTCAACGTACCGCGGATGTTCTGAGTGCCTGTGGACCTGCAATCTCGCTTCGCTACAATAGCGCCTCTTTTTTAACAGGCGATTTTCATTGGAACAGGCCAAAACCGTCCATCAGGATGACGTACGCGAGCTGACCGAGTGGTTGGCTGGACGGATCATCGGCCAGCAGCATCTGCTGCAGCGCCTCATGATCGCGCTCCTGTGCGGAGGGCACCTGCTGGTGGAGGGCGCACCCGGCCTCGCCAAGACCCGGGCAATCAAAGAACTTGCTCAGGGTGTGGAGGGCGACTTTCATCGCATTCAGTTCACCCCGGACCTTCTCCCCAGCGACGTGACCGGCACAGAGGTCTACCGGGTTGAAGACGGGTCGTTCGTGTTTCAACCGGGACCGATATTCCATAATCTCCTGCTCGCAGACGAGATCAACCGGGCACCCGCCAAAGTCCAGTCGGCACTGCTGGAAGCGATGGCCGAGCACCAGGTCAGTTTCGGCCGCGAAACCTTTCCGCTGCCGGACCTGTTTCTGGTAATGGCCACCCAGAACCCCATCGAGCAGGAAGGTACCTACCCCCTTCCCGAGGCACAGCTCGACCGGTTTCTGATGCAGGTCAACGTGGATTACCCCGACGCCGAAGCAGAGACTCAGATTCTGCACCTGGTCCGCAAGGAAGCGGCTAACCGTAACAGCACCGAGGCAAGCCCATCCAGGCTCGATGAAGCAACAATATTCGCTGCACGTAAGGCCATTCTCGGCCTGCACATGGCAGCTCCGGTGGAACGCTATATCGTTGAGTTGATCATGGCCAGCCCCCAGCCGGTCGGTGTGCTGGCAACCTGGCTCGAATACGGCGCAAGTCCGCGCGGTACCATCTCACTGGATCAGTGTTCACGCGCCCTCGCATGGCTTGAAGGCCGCACCTTCGTCACACCCGATGATGTTGCGCGGGTGGCTCATGATGTATTGCGGCACCGGCTGATTCTGACCTTTGAAGCACAGGCCAAAGGCATCACCACCGATCAGGCAATCGATGAACTGCTTGCGAGCGTGCCAGTTCCTTAAGTGAGCGAACCAGCCCATTCAGATGACCTGCTGGAAGGTGCCTACGTTGATCTCGATATATTGTTGAGCCTGCGTTACCGCCATCTGACCGGATCCACGCAACGCCGCCCGAACATCGGCTCACGGGCAGGTATCCGGCTTGCCAAAGCCAAAGGGCGTGGAATCGATTTTGCCGAGGTCAGGCTTTACCAGCCGGGCGACGACATCCGCACCATCGACTGGCGGGTGACCGCCCGAAAGAACAAACCGCACACCAAGGTGTTCCGTGAAGAGCGGGAACGCCCGACCGTGGTCATCACCGATCAGACCCAGAGCATGTTCTTTGGCAGTGAGCTGAGACTCAAATCTGTGGCGGCTGCGGAACTGTCCGCAATGCTGACCTGGCATACGCTGGCAAGCCACGACCGCGCGGGCGGCCAGATCATCGGGAACACCTCGTATGCTACCCACAAGCCTTATCGGAGCACCAAGGGTGCATCCAGATACCTGACTGATCTGGCCCAGTTCAACTGCAAACTGAGCGCCGGTGGCGAGAGTGTCAGCGCGGAGGTGCTCAACGAAGCTCTCACCCAGACCAACCGAATGGTTAAAAGCAACTTCCGGGTGATTCTGATCTCCGGGTTCAACGATCATCTGGACGTGTGGCGCTCGCACATGCGCAGCCTCTCAAGACATGGTGAGGTCATCGCCGTGCGTATGAGCGACAAGCTCGAACACGATCTGCCCCCCGCGGATGAATACACCGTAACAGACGGACACACGCGCTGGCAGTTTCACTCGGGCAATCTCAATCTGCGAACCAGCTACCACCGGTCCCACGAGAATACCGAACGGCTGCTCGAAAAGACCTGCAGCGAGCTCGCAATCCGCTACGTTTCGCTGACAACCGCCGACCCGCTCAACGGTGTGGTCGGATGGTTGTGAGGACGAGCCGTGCCCGCTGACCCACTTGCGCAACTTCGAGATCTGCACCTGCCGGAGGTGCCCGGGATGTGGCCACCCGCACCGGGTTGGTGGGTGCTGGCTTTACTGCTCCTGGCCGCTGCAGCCTATGGGATCTGGCTCCTGATCAGAGCGTGGCGCGAGCGTCAACCGATCAGGGATGCGCTTGCCCTGTATCGACGGGTGCATGAGCGCTACTCACAAGATCTGTTGGATGTTCAACAGTATCTGAACGAGAGCAACGAAATCCTCAAGCGATTGCTGGTCCGCAGTCTGCATCACCAGAACATCGCACCTCTGCATGGGGATGCCTGGCTTGCGGCCCTGGATCAGATCGACGGATCGGATCAGTTTGTGAGCGGACCCGGACACTATCTGGGGGACGAACGGTTTGCGCCGCAGCTTCCTGACAAGAACATCGTTCCGGAGCTGCACGCCTGCCTGCTGCACCTGCTCAAGGCGGTGCGGCCATGATCGAGTGGATCTGGCCATGGATGTTCGCGCTGCTGCCGCTGCCGCTTCTGATCCGCTATCTCATGCCACCGGCCAGACACGAACAGG
This sequence comes from Pseudomonadota bacterium, assembly GCA_027622495.1. Classification (GTDB taxonomy): domain Bacteria; phylum Pseudomonadota; class Gammaproteobacteria; order Pseudomonadales; family Azotimanducaceae; genus JAQBYL01. Next base: position 3,625 of record JAQBYL010000165.1, on the reverse strand, counting down.
CAGCACTCACAGTGCCGAATATTCACACATTCCAGATCAAAGAAGTGGCTGGCGCTACCGGTGATGGTGGTCAGATACCGTGGCGGGCTATTCTGCTTGTTCTCGCCTGGGTGGGACTGGTCAGTGCTTCTGCCCGACCGCAATGGATAGGGGACGCAATCTCACTGCCCACAACAGGGCGCGATCTGATGCTGGCTGTGGACATCTCCGGCAGCATGGGCACCGAAGACATGCAACTCGGTGGCCAGCTGGTGGATCGTCTGGTGGTCGTCAAGGCAGTAGTTTCGCAGTTTGTTGAAGCGCGCCAGGGTGATCGGGTGGGGTTGATCCTGTTCGGTACCAACGCCTATGTGCAGGCGCCTCTGACGTTTGACCTGACCAGTGTCAACCGCCTTCTGATCGAAGCGCCGGTTGGTATTGCTGGCGGTAAAACCGCCATCGGCGACGCCATCGGGCTTGCGGTTAAAAGGCTTAAGCAGAGACCCGAAAGTCAGCGTGTTCTGATCCTGCTCACCGACGGAGCAAGTAATGTCGGCGCCGTGGCGCCGCGCAAGGCCGCGGAACTTGCCCAGCTTGAAAATGTCACCATCTATACGATTGGGGTCGGCGCCGACGAAATGCGCATGCCGAGTGTCTTCGGGGCGCTGGGTTCGCGTATTGTTAACCCGTCGGTCGAACTGGATGAAGATACCCTCAAGGCGATCGCCGACCTGACCAACGGTCGCTATTTCAGAGCTCAGAACACCGAAAAACTGGCGGAGATTTATCAGCTTATCGAAGAGTTAGAACCAATCGAACAGGACCCGGAGACCTATCGACCAGTGGTTGCCCTGTATTTCTGGCCGCTTACCTTTGCCTGGATCACGTTGTGCGTCCTGCTGGTGGCACCGCCGCGACTGGTAAGCGTGTGATGGACGAGTTTCACTTCTTGAGACCGTTATGGCTGATTGGATGTGGCGCAGCAGTTTTGATCGCCGTGCTGTGGAACCGACATCACGCTTATGGTTCCCACTGGGAGAATCTGATCGCACCACAACTGCTCAAAGTTCTGATCGAGGGACAAAGCCGGCCGTTTGGTCGCCGTCTGGGCCTCTTTATCGGGATCGGTCTCGCGCTCGCCTGTGTTGGCCTCGCCGGTCCTACCTGGGAACGCCTGCCGCAGCCTGTGGAACAGCGCAACGATGCCATGGTCCTGATTCTCGATCTTTCTCTGTCTATGTATGTTGAAGATATCGCGCCATCGCGCCTGATCCGCGCCCGCCAGGAAATTACCGATGTGCTGCGAGCGCGCACTGAAGGGTATACGGCCCTGGTTGTGTATGCGGGTGATGCCCATGCCGTGACACCCCTCACCGACGACATCCGGACCATCGAAAACCTGCTGCCTGCCCTCAGCCCGGACATGATGCCGGTGCTCGGCAGCAACGTGAAAAACGGACTGCAGAAAGCCCATGAGCTTTTCAGCAACGCTCACATCGACCGCGGCCGGATCCTGCTGGTAACCGATGGTGTAGACCGCCTGAGCGATGTAACCGATTTTGCTGATCCGCGCTTTCCGATATCGATCCTCGGGGTTGGCACGCGCCGCGGTGGGCCGATACCGCTGGACTTTGCCAACCAGCCGGGGCGCCGTCTGCAGACGGAACAGGGGGATCTAATCCAACCCACCCTGGATGAAGATCGACTGCAGAGCATCGCCGATCTGGCGCACGGTTACTACCGAACCCTCGCCGTGGGTGATGCGGATATCAACGCTGTAATGTCAACGCCTCTGCCTGGAGATGATCAAACGGTAGAAGTGGAGCGTGACTTCGACACCTGGAGCGATTCTGGCTACTGGATCACGCTTGCGCTGATACCCCTCCTGCTGCTCGGGTTCAGACGCGGCACCCTCGCTGTGATCGCAATCTGCCTGGTCCCGCTGCCCGCCGACGCTAACCTCTGGGACGATCTCTGGGCACGCCGGGATCATCAGGGGATTCAACAACTGCGCTCCGGTGATCCGCAGCGTGCGGCTGAGCTGTTCGAAGACCCTGACTGGGAGGCAGTCGCGTATTACCACGGTGGTGATTTTGGTGTAGCCGCACAGGGCTTCGCGGCGAGTTCACTGCCCGAAGCACGCTACAACCTCGGCAACGCACTGGCGAAAGCCGGCGAATTGCGCATGGCCATCGATGCCTACGACCAGGTGTTGAGCAGCAACCCCGACCACGAGGATGCTGCATTCAATAAAGCACTGGTCGAGGAACTGCTGAAGCAGCAGGAATCATCCAGCGAAAACGCAGACAGTCAGCCCCAGAGTGGTGAATCTGCCGAAGACCAGCAGCAGAGCCAGGACCAACAGGCCGAGCAACAACAACAGCAGCAGCAGGACGAGAGCGAAGAAAGTAGCTCCGACAGTGATGAGCAAACCGATGCGCAGTCGGACCTTGATCAGGCATCGCGAGATGAAAAGCAGGAAGCGCTGGAAGCCTGGTTGCGCCGTGTACCCGACGATCCAGGTGGGTTGCTACGGCGTAAGTTCCAATACGAAACCAATCAGCGGTTACGCCGTGGTGACTACCGCGATCGACAGCAGGAGAAGATCTGGTGAACAGCCTTGTCAACCAAGGTAGTCAAGGTAGCCAGGCGCATAAGCTAGCTGGTCTGTGTGCGGGTCTACTGCTGATGATCTGCAGTCAGGCCTGGTCGATCATCACCGCAAGTGTTGATCCGGCCACGGTGGACGAAATGGAAACTGTGATGTTCACATTGCGGGTAGCAGGCTCCAATCAGGCGGAAGAAATCGACCTGAGTCCACTCGACAATGACTTCGAAGTTCTCGGAACTAACACATCAAGCCAGTTCAGAAGTATCAACGGCCGAGTTCAGAGCTGGGTTGAATACCAGATTTCATTGCGCCCGAAACGTACCGGTGTCCTGGAGATCCCGCCCCTGAGCACCGCGGGTGAGACCAGTGAGCCTGTTGAGATCCGGGTCAATCCACTGGATCCCGATGTCAGGGCCAGCATTGAACGCATGATATTTTTCGAAACGGAAGTCTCCGAAGACCCGGTTTATGTTCAGGCGCAGACTATCCTGACCCGCCGCCTTTACTACTCCGGCGGCGTGCAGATATACAGTGACCTGCCTGACATGCCGGATCTCACCAACGCTGTGGTCATCAGCATGGGCGACATGCGATCCAGTACGGAATTCAGGGATGGCGAGCGCTACGGTGTGCTGGAACAGCGATTTGCCATCTTTCCGGAACACAGCGGTGATCTGGTGATACCGCAGATTTCTGTAACCAGCAGCATCCGCCTGCAATCCCGCGGTCGTCTGCGCCGCTCGGGTGTGCGGGTCAGCACCGACGAACTGGTGCTCAAGGTTTTGCCGATTCCCCCCGAGTACCCAGCGGATCAACCCTGGCTACCGGCAACCGATGTCACGATCAGCGAAACCTGGGACCCGGACAGAACCGCCTTTGAGGTGGGTGAGCCCATCTCACGCACATTGAGTGTCAATGTGCAGGCCAACAGTGCGTCGAGTATTTCACCCGTCGAGGTGCTCGCAGACGACACCTATTTCAAACAGTATCCCGAACCGGAAACACTGATCGATGATCTGTCGGATGCGTTTGTGC
>JAQBYL010000164.1 GCA_027622495.1 Pseudomonadota bacterium | reverse complement strand
GTGGGATTGAAAAATCGTCTGGAAGCAGTGAGGCGGGAAATTGGCCCCAGGATGAATCTGGGGGATGTGGAACATATGTCTGTGCCGAAAATGTGCCTCGTCAGCGCGCCCGTTGACGGTCATGTGATCATGACCAGGACGTTCATACCGCATGTGTGTCACAAGACCATTGGCGTTCTCGGGGCAGTCAGCGTTGCTTCTGCCTGCCTGCTCGAGGGAACCACGGCCAACGAGTTAGCCGATGTCCCGGACGGCAATCCAAGAACCATGAGCGTTGCGCATCCCGGTGGATCTCTACAGGTGCAGATCCACACAGATCCGTCTGGCGGGATCGATACTGCCGGTGTGGTGCGCACCGCGCGACTTCTGTTCAAAGGGGAGGTTTGGGGATGAAAAGTGTTGCGGTGAGGCGCATCGAACGGGCGGAGCCTGCAGTAATTGACGGGTTGGCAACGCTGGGTGTCGCCACGGTGCATGAAGCGCAGGGCCGCTTCGGTCTGCTCAAGCCTCACATACGACCGATCTACGCAGGCGCCCGGATTGCCGGCAGTGCCGTGACGGTTCTGACTCATCCCGGCGATAACTGGATGCTGCACGTTGCGGTGGAGTTGTGCCAACCCGGCGATGTGCTGGTCGTTGCGCTGTCTGCCGATAATACCGATGGCATGTTTGGTGATCTGCTGGCGGTATCGGCGCAGGCTCACGGCGTGCGTGGTCTGGTCATCGACGCTGGTGTGCGGGACGTCGCGGATCTCAAACGTTTGAATTTCCCGGTCTGGTCGCGGGCGATTCATGCGCAGGGGACGGTCAAGGCGACGCCAGGCACGGTGAATCTGCCGGTGGTCTGTGCCGGTGAGATTGTCAATCCGGGTGATGTGGTCATCTGTGATGACGATGGTGTGTGCGTCGTTCCGCGCGCGAGTGCCGCCCAGGCGCTGGAGCTCGGTCGCAAGCGGGAAGCTCGCGAAACCGATGTTCGAGCGAGACTGGCCGCCGGTGAGCTCGGTCTTGATATCTATGGCATGCGTGAACGTCTTGTTGCAGCCGGTCTGGAGTATCTGGATTGAAGATTGTCATGGTGGGCGAAGGGGCGTTTGCCAACAAGCATCTGGATGCCATCGAACGATTTAACGGTCTTGAGGTAGTGAGCCTGTGTGGCGGTGTTGAAGGCCCCACTAGAGCGCTTGCTCAGGCCCGTGGCATTGAACACTACACCCTTGATCTTGCCCAGGCGCTGGCGGTGCCAGGGGTTGAAGCCGCAATACTGGCATCACCCACACCACTGCATGCGGCGCAGGCGTTACAGGTCATGCGCGCAGGCAAACACGTCCTGATCGAAATCCCCATGGCCGACAGCCTCACCGATGCACAGGCGCTTGTTCAGGCGCAGGGAGAGACCGGCGTGGTTGCCATGGTGAACCACGTGCGTCGATTCAATCCCTCCCACCAGTGGATGCATCAGAAAATTCAGGCGGGGGAGCTGCGTCTGCAACAGCTGGATGTGCAGACCTATTTTTTTCGACGGACCAACACCAATGCCAAAGGTGAGCCGCGCAGCTGGACCGATCATCTGCTATGGCATCACGCCTGTCACACGGTGGATCTGTTTCAGTATCAGACCGGCGGTGTTGCGCCAACAGTGACCGGCCTGCAGGGGCCCATGCATCCTGATCTCGGTATTGCCATGGATATGTCTATAGGCATGAAATCAGCCGACGGTGCGCTGTGTACGCTTTCGCTGTCTTTCAACAACCAGGGGCCGTTTGGCACGTTTTTCCGCTACATATGCGACAACGGAACCTACATCGCCAACTATGATGATCTGCAGACAGGCGACGGTGTAGACATTGATGTGAGCTCGGTTGCCGAAAGTATGGACGGAATTGAACTTGCGGATCGCGAGTTTCTGGCTGCGATTAACGAGGGGCGTGAGCCAAATTCAAGCGTGCGGCAGGCTCTTGGGGCAATGCAGACGCTGGATCGGATTGAACGGTTGTTGTAGGTAGTCGAACCGCTCAGCTTAATCGCAGCGGAAGCGTTTTATAACCAGTCAGTGTGTTGTTCGGCTGGCGCACCGGTTCGCCGATGAGATCAATCTTCTCGATCATGCTGGCCATGGATTTGAGCAGAATCTCCGCTTCGAGTGTCGCCAGGTGCCGACCCACACAGGCGTGTATACCCGCACCGAAGGCTGCATGCCCGCCGGGCTTTCGCGAGATGTCGAATGTGTCTGCGTCCGGCCACCGTTGTGTGTCACGGTTGGCGCATTGAATGTTGAGCAGTATCTTGTCGCCTTCGCCGATGCGGATACCGGAGACTTCCGTCGCGCGCGCAGCAGTCCGGTAAAAAGTGTGTATCGGGGACTCAAAACGCAGCACCTCTTCGAATGCAGAGCGTGCTTTCTCCGGGTGGGCACGCAGCGCCTGCCACTGCTGCGGATTCTTCGCCAAACTGTGCAGAGCATTTCCCAGCGCAATCACAGTGGTGTCGAGACCGGCTGAGAGCAATGATCGAACCAGCAGAGATGCTTCCTCTTCTGTGATCTCGCCCGCGTCCACGTATGCGTAGATAGCCCTGCCCAGACCGCCAGGTGCGAGATTGTGCCGTGCGCACTGGTCGGCGATCCAGGGCAGCACGGTGGCGGCGTTTCTGCCTGCGGCGGCACTTATTTCGTTTGCCGGTCCCAGCATGTTGAAAACCAGCGTGCCGTATTCAAGCAGGGGTGTGTTGTCACTTGCGGTAAGACCCACCGCCTGAGGGAACACGGTTCCGGGATAGGCGATCGCAAGATCGCTGATGCCATCAATTTCACCTTGATCGAGCAGTTGCCTGACCAGCCGGTCAGCCTCGAGTTCAAACGCAGGGCGCAAACCGGCAAGGGCCTGGTTCGACAGCACACTGGATAGTATTTTTCTGGTGGCGGTGTGTTCTGGTGGGTCCACCTCGAGGATCAGGCTGGGTGCGCGCCAGGGTTTTTCTTTCTTGAAATCCTGCAGGCCAACGCCGCGACTGGAACAGAAAGTCGCATGATCTTTGAAGATCGCTGTGAGTTCGGGGTGCCGACCGGTTGCCCACACCCCGTAATGGGTTAACCAGACGAGCGGGGCCTGGTTTTTTAGAATCTGGTGGAACTCATGCCCGTCGAGCAGGTGGCGAAGCTCATAAGGATCAATGTCCGCACAGGGTGCATCGGCGTAGGGGGCAGGGTAGTTCGTCATTCGTGCGGCCTCAGCTGTTGCTCGTGCGTGATGCTGAGTCTATCGCGACGCAGGTTCACGGTGAAACAGGCGCCTTCTTTCCAGGCATCGAACTGATTGGTGGCGAACGGACTGTCGGGTCGACCGCCGTTGCCTCCGGCGATCACGAGTTGGGCTGAATCAGGATCTGCCAGATCGACGATGAGACGAAACGCCGGGCCATGGTAGACATCACATTTGACTCGTTCACCAGCGCTGGATCCACGGTGCACGGCCATGTTGAGGGTGGTCGGGCTACCTCCGATGGGTTGCGCCGCCACTCGCATATGCTGCCAGGTCGGGTGTTTAACCAGTCGGTGGGCAAGCGAGATCTGATGCAGATCACCCCAAGCCCAGGTGGCGGGATCATCACCCAGGGTAGATCGCACATCGATGACCACCTGTTTCAGGGTGGCAACAATGGTCTGAACAAGCAGGTCACGATGTTGCAGCCACGGACTGCCGGGGGTTAGAAAATCAGCGATATCAAAGCGATTCAGGCCCGGTGCTCCGACGGGTATGGCGCGCAGTAAGGGATCTTTGAGCACCTCAACCATGAACTTTCGGTGCCAGACCCGGTCGAGAAACGGGTAGTAAAGACAGGCGGCTGCGGCATTGGCACCAGCAGTAAAATCCCAGCCGCGCAGCAGATCCACTGCCAACTGCAGATCTGGATCAGAGCTTTCAGCCAGCACCTGCAGCAGATCCGGCAGCAGCGCTCTTGCCCGCAGATCCAGGTGATCCAGTTGTGCGCGCTTGAAGTCGTCGACCGTAAAGGAGCTGCTCGATGTGAGGATTTCGCGGATCCGGTCTGCCCGTGCGCTGCTGGCGGGGAAATTGTGGATGGGGTAGCGCCCGCGATCCTGCATGGTGTCGTTGTTGGCGGTCAGCGAAAACTCAGGATCGATTTCAACCGTCAGGTCAGCTTCGGTTGAGATCGGAAAGTCGTAGTCCGCCTCCCATCCCGGCAACGGTACACTGCCGGTAACCCCCGTTCGGGCAGGCAGGGTTGTGGCAATGAATCGGCGTAGACCATTGTGGCGATCCACACAGATGATGTTGTTCACAAGCGGACACACGTCCTGTTCGAAAAGTTTGTGACCGAACTCTTCAGCGCTGGTGGCAAGGGGCAGCTGCGCCAGCGCACCCGCAGAGGTTGGGATGTCTGTCAACGTCCAGTGCAGGGCAGATTGGTATTCCCCTGGCACATCGACAGACAGACCTAGCTGATTGGTTAGTGATTCCAGCAGCGGCCCATGTGGTGTGCGGACGATATCCACATCCAGGCTTGTGCTACCTTTGATCTCAATGTGTTCGGTGTGATGAGCAAGCGGTTGCCACCCGGTGGCCGAGAGATATTGATCGTTTCTGATCTGCTCGACGTACACGTCATAGCAATCCACAAAACCGGTGGTCAGACCCCAGGCGATATCGCGGGTATAGCCCATCATGAAATAAGGTACACCGGGAAACGCAGCACCGAATGCATCCCACTCGCCCGCATGCAGGTGAACATAGAAGAACGTATTGGGGATCGTATGTGGCTGGTGTGGGTCGGTTGCGAGGATTGGTTTGCCGGAAGCTGACAATGCACCCCTCACTGCCCAGTTGTTGCTTCCGGAGAGGAGTGTTGCATCGACATCAGGGTAGGCCAGGGGCAGTACCGCGGTTGAAAGGCTGCGCAATGGCACAGCCAGCTGGTCGATCAACGTCTCATCCATTGCCGAAAAATGCAGGACATGGTTGCGGAACCAGTCCACACCATGGGTTGCCATCAGGCGACCGAGCAGCATCTTCTCGGTCCAGCTCTTGTGCTGGAACCAGGAGGTGAAGCGATAGCGCGCGGCCACATCCTGCCGCGTGAAGAGTCGCGGCAGCGTGCCTGCGTGAACAAACTCGGGGGGAACTTCGTCGAGGCTTCTGATGTAGCCGTTGAGACCCTCCAGATAGGCATCCACAATCCAGTCGCCTTGGCTTTCTGGCAGGCTTTTGCCACAGCGGTGAACGTTGCAGGCTCGCTGAAGTGCATCCTGGGCAGCAAACCGTTCACCCAGAAGCGCGGCTGCTTCGCCGTTCGCATAGGCGGTACTCAGATGAATCTGCCACAGACGTTCACTGCCTGCAGCAAAGCCCATCCCGCGGTAGGCGTCTGCCTGATTGTCAGCAAAAACGTGGGCGATACCTGTTTCGTCCCACAGCACGTCGATGGGTGCCTGCGCACCAGGCAGCTTGATTGTGGTCGAGGTCATGGTGCTTTACCGAGCCCGTCGTTTCGAGGTGGATCCACTTAGTTCGAAACCAGGGTAGCCGGTCTGTGCGATCCGTGTCAGACGTTCACGATACTTCGGCGCACCCCCGAGGTAGATCATGTAACGCAGTTTGTCGTGGCCGTCGACGTTGGAGTTATAACCAGTGAACCAGGATTTAGTCTGGGTCAGAAGCATGCCGTCGTAGGAGGCTTTGATTTCCTCTATCCACTGCTCTTCGGCTTCGATGCTGGGTTCCACACGGGCGATATTGTTTTCGCGCAGGTAGCGGATCAGATCGGTGGCCCAGTTCACAGACGCCTCGATGCCGGGTGGAAAGTTAGATGAAACGCTGGCTCCCTGTGGGCCAGCAAGGGTGAACAGGTTAGGGAAGCCGGCTGTCTGCAGACCAAGATAGGTGATCGGTCCGTCGCGCCACTTGTCAGCGAGCTTCGCACCATTGCGACCGGTAAAATCAATTCGATCAAAAGCGCCGGTGATGGCGTCGAAACCGGTGGCGTAGATGATCAGATCGAAATCGTATTCCTTCTGCGTGGTTCTGACCCCGGTGCTGGTGATGCACTCGATGGGACTGTCATTCACGTCCACCAGGTGGACATTGGGCCGGTTGTAGGCTTCGTAGTAACGGGTCTCTAACGGCACACGCCGGGTACCGAAGCCGTGGTCTTTCGGGATGAGCTTTTCTGCCACCGCCGGATCTTTAACCCGGGAACGGATTTTGTCTGCAATAAAGGCCGAATACTCGGCGTTGGCGTCAGGGTCCACCAGAACATCGCGGTAGTTCCCCAGCCACACACCGAACCCGCGGGAGGCGTACAACTTTTCCCAGAACGCCAGCCGCTCCTCGCGAGGCACTTCGTTCAGATTGCGTCTGTCCGGACCGTGCAGAAAGCTGCCCGGTGTCTTGCTGCACTGTTCAAAGATGGCGTCGAACGAGGCTTTGATTTCGGCCTGGGCGGCATCATCGATGGGACCGTTGTTCAGTGGCGCACACCAGTTTGGTCGCCGCTGAAACACGTGCAGATCACCGGCTTTATCGGCGATATCCGCGATCACCTGGACACCAGTTGCACCGGTACCGATCACCGCAATGCGCTTTCCAGCCAGATCCACGGGTTGCTGGGGCCAGTAGTAGGTGTGAAAAGACTGCCCTTTGAAAGCCTCCACCCCCTTGATACGCGGCATGGTTGCGGCCGATAGCATACCGATCGCCGTGACCAGGATGCGGGTAGTGAGGGTTCGTCCATCGCTTAGTGAGACGTTCCACAGATTGGTTGCTTCATCGAATTGAGCCGCGTCGACCCGGATGCCGAACTGCATGTGCTTGCGCAGATCCAGTTTGTCGGTTACGTAGTTTAAGTAGCGCAACGTCTCGGGCTGGCCGGCAAAGTGCTCGCTCCAACTCCATTCCTTAAGAATTTCTTTGTTGAACGAATAACCGTAAGTATAGGATTCGCTGTCGAAGCGTGCCCCCGGGTAGCGGTTCCAGTACCAGGTGCCACCGGGTCCATCGCCTGCTTCGATCACGGTCACATCCACACCAAGATCCAGCATCCGGTGCAGCATGTAGATGCCGCAGACCCCCGCGCCGATGATCACGACTTCATGGTTCGACGTTTCAGCACTGCTCACGATAGGTCTCCAAAAAGGTCAGGTCTAAAGCCTGCTTATTTAACCACGTTGAGGGTAATAGGGGATTTTACCTGCTCGATTCGCCAGGATTGCCTGTTTCAGCCGCAGCCCGCATTATCGAAATCTGAATTCAACCTGTCTTTAACGGGAGGAGTAAGCATGTTCGGATCGCAACTGGTCAACGAACAGGCCACGTGGGAGCAGATCAAAGCGGTTCTCGAGGTCATGGAGGCGGGTCGCTGGACCAGCGTGTATGCCTATGATCATTTCATCCCCCCGTGGCACGCAACGGCCGAGATCAAAGATCACGAACTGCACGACACGCTGGAAGGCTGGGCGCTGCTTGCGAGTGTCGCTGCGGTCACAAGCAGGCTTAAGCTCGGTATCCTGGTGTCTGGCAATACTTACCGGAATCCTGCGCTGCTGGCGAAAATGGCCGCCACCATCGATGTGGTGTCTGGCGGACGGGTGATGCTGGGTATTGGTGCTGGTTGGAACATCCGTGAGCACGAAGCCTACGGTTGGGACTTTCCTTCTTTACGCGAACGCTCCGATCGGCTGGAAGAGGCCTGTGCTCTATGCCGGGCGTTGTTCCATTCTGCTGCCGATGAAAGAATCGACTTCAACGGCAGGTACTACACCCTGAAGCAGGCCGCGTTTGCACCGAAGGGGGGCGGTGGTTCGCCAATACCCATCATGGTGGGTGGAACAGGTGAAAAACGCACGCTGAAAACCCTCGCCATGTACGGTGACATCATGAATGTGATCGCGTCTCCTGAACGCATCCGGCACCTGTCAGAGGTTCTTGAGCGCCATTGTGAGGCTGTTGGGCGGGATCCCTCTGAGATCACGAAAACTGTTCACGTGCCTATCCGTATTGAGCGGGACGAAGCCAGAGCGAAAAAACTGCGCGGCGATAATGCCTGGTCAATGATCGGCTCCCCGCAATATGTGATCGACCGGATTGGCGATTTTCTTGATGTCGGGATCAGCGAGTTCACCCCGCAGATTCGTCCGCAGCGGCCGGAGATTTACACCGAACTCGACGAAGTGGTGTTTTCCGCATTTGACTAGCAGCCTGTTTTTCAACACATTGCGGTGAGTCAATATCAAGCAGGGGTAGCCCGAATGTCAGACGCCGTACTGATGCTGGATCGCCAGGATCACAGCGCAATCATCACCTTGAATCGACCCGACAAGCTGAACGCGCTGTCTGCCGATCTGCGCGATGCGCTCACACAAGCACTGCTTGAAGTCAGAGATGATGATCAGGTTCGTGCGGTGATCATCACCGGTTCCGGCCGGGGGTTCTGTTCAGGCGCCGACCTGAGCGCAGGCGCACCGGCCGC
>JAQBYL010000163.1 GCA_027622495.1 Pseudomonadota bacterium | reverse complement strand
GATGCGCATTTTCCATCCGTATTTCGCGTGTAGCGCACGCAACGCGGCGGGAATCTCCGAGTCATTTAGAACCCGCCCTTTGAGCGGGAACCAATCACCGAGCAATTTGCCATTGACGGTGCAGATCGCCATCTCTGCGGTATCACTGTTTTTCAGGCGTTTTACTTTACCGGCACGGGCTTCAGAAAATACATAGAGTACCTGAGCGTCTGGTGCCGCCCACACGGGTGTCTCCACACGCCTTCCGTCCCGGCGGAAGGTCGCAAGATTTACATAGGGTGCGGCAGCGAGTGAAGCGTTGATCATCAGTCAAGATTCACCCCGGTTTAAAACCGGGGTCTAGAATTCCTACAATACCTTTACCAGCGGTTGGGTGTTGCAACCCACGCCAGTTCCACCCAGACCACAGTATCCATTGGGGACTTTGGCCAGATACTGCTGATGATAGTGTTCGGCGTAGTAGTAAGGTCCGGCCGGGAGAATTTCGCTTGTGATCTGACCAAAACCTGCTGCCTTCAAAGCGTTCTGATAGATCGCCCGGGTGGCTTCGGCCTGTTCTGCCTGATCGCCACTGGTATAGATGGCCGACCTGTACTGAGTGCCGATGTCGTTGCCCTGACGCATTCCCTGAGTCGGATTGTGACCCTCCCAGAACACCTTGAGGATGCCGTAGTAGTCAACCTGGTCTGGATCAAAGACGACCATCACAGCCTCAGTGTGAGCGGTCAGACCCGAGCACACTTCTTCGTAGCTGGGGTTTTTTGTGACGCCACCGGCATAGCCGACGGACGTGGTGTACACACCCGGTGTGGTCCAGAACAAACGCTCTGCTCCCCAGAAACACCCCATGCCAAACACCGCCTGTTGCAGCCCTTGCGGAAACGGCGGTTTCATCCGATTGCCATTCACAAAGTGCGCTTCAGGCACGGGCATCTCAACCGCACGTCCAGGCAGCGCCTCGGTCTGCGTTGGCACCCGTAATTTGTGTTCGTAAGCCATCAACTATATCCTCGCGTCGGCCCCAAAACTGGTGGGCCGCCAATCATAACGGCTTTCCGTGAAACCACCAGCAACTCAAATGGTCTGATGTTTCATCGTTTCAATGACAGTGCTATAAGGTTTTAATGCGCAACACCTTTCTTTTGCTGGCAATCCTGGTTGTCGCGGGTTGTCAGAACACCCCTTCTGAACCTGAAAATTACCAAGACCTCACCCGTTTGATTACCGCCGGTGAGCAACCGTCGGTTGATGATCTGGCCGCTTCGTTCATGGCCATGCCGGATATGCCGGACAAGATGAAACGCCTCATCGAACTGGAACAGCAGGCGTTGCAGATGGTGGATGACGAACCACTGAAGCTCGGTTCCATTGGCAGCGCGATTCTCGACACCTACTACGGCAGCCTGACCGGGCATTTCGTGATGGCGCGGTTTTACACCCACCTGGAAAACGCCGACGCCGCGGCACCGCACCTCAACTGGCAGCAGAATATCTCGCTGGCAATGGCGCACACGGCAGACGGTAGTCGGGACAACCCTTTTTTTGCCATGAGCGGCAGCGATGCGGAAATCTATTCCCGACTGCAGGGCAACACCACCGTCGGTTCAATCTATCAGACGAGTGACGAAATCCCGTTCGCACTTCTGCTGCAGGTTCGGCCGGAGCAGGGATCGCTTGAAAATCTGTATTTCGATCTGAACAACCTGTATCGAAGTGTTGAACTCGAAATCGAAGCCGAAAGCGCAGAAGCCAGCGTGCGGCCACTCGCCATGATGGGTTACCTGGCCCGAAACCGCGACAGCGCAGCGCAGGCGGCCATTGGCCACTTTCTGCATGTTCGCGGTCGAACCATCGATGCGATCGGCTGGCTGCGCGCAGCCAGCGATACCGGGAACATCATCGCCAATGTGATCCTCGCTCAGGTTTTCTGGCAACAAGCCAATACAACAGACGATCCGGATACCCGCGAACGTGCCCTTGAACGGGTGATGGACAACTATCTGCACGCGATTGGCCTTGGTTCATCTGACGCCATGTATGCGCTCGCGGTGCTGTACCTGGGTGGCAACTTCGGTGAAGAGAATGAACCCTCCGCCATACCCCTGCTCAAGCAGGCTGGCGATCTGGATCACAGTGAATCGCTTCTGTATCTGGGCCATCTCTACTATGCCGGTGACAAGGTTGAACAAAGCCTTTCGAGCGCCGAGGCTTATTTCGTCAGATCCGCGGAACTCGATAATCAGCAGGCACAGTTGAGTTACGCACGCTACCTGATGCGCGAAAAAGACAACGCCGCTGGTGATGAGAGGATCATCGACTGGCTTACGGCGCTCGCTGACGAAGACGACCCACAGGCCATGTTGTTGCTCGGCAATCTGTACGCAAGAGGAGTTTCCACACAACAAAGTACCCGCCGCGCGATCAGCTGGTATAAAAATGCCGTGAAAACAGCACCCGTTGATCCGGACGTGGTCAACGAAGTCGCCTGGACCATGGCAGTCAGCGATGTTCGCAAGCTGCGCAATGCCCGCTACGCGCAAAAGATCATGGACAACATGATGAACGAAGACGCCGACGCACGTCAGAGCCCCGAATACCTTGACACCTGGGCTGCAACCTATGCAGGCACCGGTGACTTCGAAGAAGCACTTCGCCTGCAGAACGAAGCGCTGAGTCAGGCAACCAAAGCCAATCGGGAAGATGTGATCGATGTTCTCAAGGATCATCTCTCGAGCTTTGAGGCAGGTAAAGATCTGACCGAGGTCGCCCCCTAACCGATGACCCTGCAACGGCTGCTGAAAGATAGCCGCTTTATCGACCTGCGCGCCCCGCTGGAGTTTGCCCGGGGCAGCGTTCCAAACGCCACCAATCTGCCTCTGCTCGACGATAGCCAACGCGCTGCGGTCGGTTTGATGTACAAAAACTCCGGCCAGGCTGCAGCCATTGCACTTGGTGAGCAACTGGTCAGCGGACCCTGTCGCGAAACGCGCATGCAAGGCTGGGCTCAAGCTTTACGAGACGATCCGGATCTGCAGTTTTTCTGCTGGCGGGGAGGGTTGCGCTCACAGATTGTCGTGGATTGGTTGAGTGATCTCGGCTTGAACGCAAACCGGGTGGAAGGCGGTTACAAAGCCTTGCGTCAGACCTGTCTTGATACGTTGCAAAGTGCAGCCCTCTCACCTTTGCCATGGCGGATTCTCGGTGGTCGCACCGGCTCCGGTAAAACAAGTCTGCTCACCCTGCTTACGAATTCAATCGATCTCGAAGGTCTGGCCCACCACCGTGGCTCCGCTTTCGGGGCAACCAGCACACCGCAACCGACGCTGATCGATTTTGAAAATCAACTTGCGCTCAACTGGCTGAACCACACAGCGCACAGCCTTGTTCTGGAAGACGAAAGTCGCACCATCGGCCGGTTAGCCATACCAGAAACCTGGCATGTCCGGATGGGGCGCGCACCGTTAGTTCTTCTTGAAGTATCTCTCGATGAACGCATCCAGAACATAGTGGATGAGTATGTGCACCAACCGCTGGCGCGTGGGGTCGATGCAGGTCATCTGCTGGAAAGTCTTAAGGATTCGCTTTCGCGTATACAGAAACGGCTTGGGGGAGTGCGTCACGGGCAGCTGGTCCAGATGTTGGAGCAGGCGTTTGTTTCGCAGGATCATTCGGGATGGGTTGGGGGGTTGTTGACCGGGTATTACGATCCTATGTATGACTATCAGTTGGAGAAGAAGGACGGGCGGGTTTGTTTTCGCGGCGGCTTTAAGGACATTACTGAATATCTTACGGATGAAGCAGCCTGGGATTGAGTTGTATGTGATTCCTGATCCCTATGGAGGTACCCCGAGAGTGTGGTGGCTGTGGTCGTGGCCGTGGGGGCGATTGGTTAGCGTGGTGATGAGGTCGGCCAGGGGTTTGGGGTCTATCAGGTGGCGCTTTAGCAGGAGGCGCTCGAAGGCTTTTAGGAAGTGGTCGTAGTAGAAGTAGGGTTGGTTGAGATCGGATTGAGAGTGGTCCCAGTCACCGATTACTTCGATCAGGACGCTCTGGAAGTCTGACCAGTTGTACAGGCCGTTATCGGCCAGGGCTTTGGCCATGCCGAAGACGCGGCCTTGCCAGGGTTCTTCGAAGAGGAGTTCGCCGTTGATCAGGGGTGGGGCGGCGACACCCTGCAGGCTGATTTCATCTGTCACAGGCGTGCAACGCCGATCATGCTGTCGCGGGTGATGTGTTCAACAAGATCATCCTCAGCAAGGCCAGCCAGGTTCGCAGGCTGTTGAGGCAACACCAGGTAACGGATCTCGGCGCTGGAGTCCCACACCTGCACATCGGTTTCGTCCGGCAGGTTGAGTCCGAACTCAGACAGCACCTTGCGCGGCTCGCGCACAATTCTCGACCGGTAAGCCGGGTCTTTGTACCAGGCCGGCGGCAAACCAAGGAGCGCCCAGGGGTAACAGGAGCAGAGGGTGCAGACCACAACGTTGTGGACGTTTGCGGTGTTTTCCACCACAACCAGTTTGTCGACCTCGCCACCGCTGAAGTCGAACTCCTCAATCGCGACGGATCCATTGCTCAGCAATTGCTGTTTGAAAGCCGGATCGGTCCAGGCGCGGGCCACCACCCGTGCACCGTTCATTGGTCCCACGCGTTCGTTGAACTGCGCAATCACGCCGTCGACTGCATCCGGTGTAAGCAGTCCTTTCTCGATCAGGATTGCTTCAAGCGCTTCTGCGCGAAGTGCCTGGGGTTTGACCTCACTCATGGTCTCTCCTTTTCATTCGAATTTCTATAAAGCTTTCTGTAAATAACTTTCAAACAAGTCTATGCAAACAGAAGTGCCAGGCTCGGCCTCATCACCCCAAAGGGTTTGTGCAGCGAAGCGCACCGTATACAGGTGTTCCGGAGACTCACCCAATCCATGCGCATTGCTGTCTGGCAACACCCAGCCACCTCGATGATGTTCGATGATCCCAGCTTTTCCTCGAACATAGGCTGGCAGCCGCGTGTGCCCACTCGATGGTGTTGATCGACAGACGATCGCCTGTCCTTTAGAAAACCGCGGCGCGGTCTTAACCTCTCGCTGGGCTGACGGCTGGCGCGGGTAATCAATCTTATCTGGCTTGGCCACTGGCCGCGCCGCGATCTGATCGCTGGATCCTGCCCGAGCACTAATTTCTTCACCCGTCACAATGCCCGCCTCGATCAGCAGTGTTTCAACACCACCAAGCCAACGTCCGTAGTAGCCGTGCGTGAGGTAGGCGATGGGGTCAATCCGTTCCACAGCGTGGCGGAACTGATCGACGCTTTTCACGGCCCCTGCGCCCATCGCCGCGTTGACCATGGTGAATACCTTCGCTTCCCAGCGGTCATGAAATACCGGTTCGTTGACTTCCGCGTTGACCGGACCAAAACCCTGCCGACCACCCAGATCGTGTATGCCATCCATATTCGCTACCCGCGCTTAAGACTTGAGAAAAGCATCTACCTCATCGACCACCTTCTCGAGCTGATCATGATGCACCCAGTGTCCGGCCGCGTCGACGTTGACCATCCGCACATCCTTAAAATACGCATCGGTACCGTTCTGTCCAATCCGATGACCGTAACCGTCTCGGGCATTAATAATCAGAACCGGACACGCGACGCGTTCCCAGCAGGCGGTGATCTGATCCTCCGGCATCCCGTAAGGTGGATGGGCGTGTGTGTAGTTGTCGAACTTCCAGCTGTAAGTACCATCCTCGTTCTGGTTGGAGCCGTGTGCGGTCAGGTGACGAGCCTGCTCAGGTGACAGATGCGGGTTGGCCTTCTGCATGCGCTCAAAGGCGTTCTGCAGATTGTCGTAACGTCGCGGCAGACGCCCGGCAAGTGTATGAGTCCCCTCAATCCAGTTGCGGATGCGTTGCGCCGCGCCCAGACCATCCGCCCAGCCAGGGTGCAGACCCACCCCTTCAAGTAACACCAGACGTTCTACCCGTTCAGGAAACACACCAGCAAAAAGCGCTGCAATCGTTCCCCCCATGGAATGGGCCACCAGGGTCAATGGCTGGAGCTTTGCCTGATTAACCAGTTGAGCGGTGTCATACACATAATCCAGCGTGTGGTACCCGGCTCCTTTGCACCACTCAGAGTCGCCATGACCCCGCAGGTCCGGGGCCACCAGGTGATATCGGTCAGCAAACCGGGGCGCAAACCAGTCCCAGGTATGGCAATGGTCCTGCACCCCGTGCAGCAGCAGCATGGCAGGCTGATCCGTATTCCCCCAATCCAGGTAATGGAGCCGGAGACGTTCGGAAAAATAGCTATGCGAAGTTGGACTTTCAGACATTTTAACTGCTTGTTATTGTTGGGATTATCGTTGAATTCTATGGTGTTGCGTTACCGAAGGTTGCATTATGCGTTACTAAAAGTAACATACCTACCCATCAGAGCAATCTGCTGGAAACTCCCCTGAATACAAAGTTTCCTCGAGGGATACCCGAACTTCCCCTCCCCTCCCTTCCCACGGGTATCCCTCACATTTTTTCCCCTTCTGTAAATCCAAGTGCCGTCAGGGCACCCAGCAAGTAAATAACCCCGGCAACCGCAAACCCAACCGCCGCCGATTCAAGATAATCAACCAGCAACCAACCGAGTAGCGGCCCACAGGCAGCGCCCAGGTCCGACGCCGTGACATAACGGGCGAAGGAGCCAGACCCGCGCCGGCCCACCGCCCCACCAATCCCAGCCTGCAGCGCTGTACCACACACAAAAAAGATCAGTAACGCCGGAACGAACCAGATCAAAGCCGGTTCAAAACTCGCGCCAATCAGAAACAGGCCACCCGCTGCAAACAGACTGCTCGCGGCAGACTTGAGACCAAAGCGATCGGTGATCGCGCCGAGCCACGGCGCCGCCACACTGTCGAGCAGATAACGCACAGCAAGTAGAGCACCGGTGGCAGTGGCCGCACTCAGCAGCGCAGCATCGGGCAGATAACCATTCAGAACCGCCCCCAAGGTTCCCATCACCAGGCCCGGGCCAACGATGCCCAGCACGAACCCTGCGATACGCACGCGAACTTCGGCACGAACATCGTCTACCCGCACGGGCACCGAGAAATTCCGAAAACCGAGATACCCCAGTGGAATACTCAGCAGGCTGATCACTCCCAGCATAACCACACCAACGGTGAAGCCGTATACATCAACCGCCACCGCACCCCCGAACAGACCAGCCACCGAACCCGATCGCGAGATGCCGTTGTAAAGCCCCATCGTCCATCCCGCACGAGTGGCTTGAACGTCCTCCATCATACTCTGCACGCCAAAGTGCCGGATGTACGACCAGCTCAACCCCCACGCGAGCCGCGCCGCTAACAAAACCACAAACAGGCTGGTCACGACATAGCAGAACGTTGTGACACAGCCGAGGGCGAAAGCAAGCACGAACAGCAACCGCTGCGTACTAACGCCGGAAGAGCGATGCGCCAGTTCGTTGGTCAGCAGCCGAACCCATCGATTGGCACTCAACAGAATGCCGACCTGCACCGGCGTGATCCCGAGATCTGTGTAATAAACCGGCAGAACCGAGTAAAGCACCTGGTCGCCAAGCAACGAAAAGGCAGTCGCAAGCCCGATCAACCAGGTCGACCGGCGGGCCGAATTCGCGGTTATAGTAGTCACCTCAATACTTGCGCGGCGGGGAGTTTAATGGATTTCGAACATCTCATTGTGAGCCGCGAAGGCCATATCGCAACAGTCACCTTCAACCGTCCGACCAAAGCGAATGCTTTGCACTTCGACCATCTTGCAGAAATCGAAACAGTTTCACATTCATTTAGAGACGACGCCGAAACCCGGGTGGTCATTTTTACCGGCGCAGGTAAACATTTCTCTTCCGGTGCCGACCTCACCGACAGCGGCGCCGCCTACAAGGTACCCATGGTGCAACGGCGGCGACGCATGCGCGTTGGCGAACGAGCCATCAATGCGATCCTGGACATTGATCAGATCACCATCGCAGCCTGGAACGGCGCCGCAATGGGAGGTGGCGCATGCATCACAACCGCGTGCGACTTTCGCATCGGTGCCGACAATTGCTTCATGCAATATCCGGAAGTCGACATCGGCGTCAACCTGATGTGGCAGAGCCTGCCCCTGATCGTGCGCCTTGCCGGCCCGGCACGCGCCAAACGTCTGGTCGCTGGCGGCGAACGCGTACACGCCAGAACACTCGAAGCGTGGGGAATCCTCGACGAAGT
Organism: Pseudomonadota bacterium; assembly: GCA_027622495.1. Taxonomy (GTDB): domain Bacteria; phylum Pseudomonadota; class Gammaproteobacteria; order Pseudomonadales; family Azotimanducaceae; genus JAQBYL01. Next base: position 271 of record JAQBYL010000163.1, on the reverse strand, counting down.
GGTTGCGTTGGATGATCTGTTACCCAAGGCCCGGGAAATGGCCGCATTCTACGCCAGTAAACCGCCGATCCCGGCGCAGATGATCAAACAGAGCATCAACCGGATTGCCGGTGCACTCGATCGCGCCATCATGCATATGGATGTGGATCAGAACATGTTGAGTGGGGGGACGGAGGATCGGGATGAGGCTATACGTGCGTATATGGATTCATCGGCGGGGCGGTTTACTGGGAACTAAGAGAGTGTCGGTTGAAGGCCGAGGGTGGGGCGG
>JAQBYL010000162.1 GCA_027622495.1 Pseudomonadota bacterium | reverse complement strand
ATATAAAACTGCTGCCACCGAGATCTTCACCCTCGTAGGCAAACCCTAACGAGTAGCTGATCGCTTTAGTGGAATCGGACTGATAGTTCACACCGGCACTCGCTTTCGGGTCGATCCGATATGCACCATTACCGAAACTGTTAAGATCATCGTATGCCGTAGGGCGCCAGGTTGCTCGAACGGTCAGTTGAGTCAGGTTGTCAAAGGTCGCTCGATTAGAAACAAATACACCGCCACCGGTGAACAGGTTCGCGTTGTTCCACGATACCGATCCCCTGACATCGAACTGGTTATCGCGGGCCCAACGCAGATCGGAAGAGGTTCTTGTGTGCGCGGTTCTAACGCTGAGTCGATCGTTTCTGGGTAGAAAGCCTAGATCGTTCAGATTGATATGTTCGTCAAAATACTCAATACCCAAGCGCTGAGTCACACCCTGGCGAAAGGCGTATTCGAAATCTACAAAACCACCGTAGCCGCGCTCACCCTGATCGACATCTGACGTGAAGGCCTGGCCATCTATCTTGAGATCACCAGTTGAACTCTGATAATGGCCGTCTGCACCATGAGCAACCGCGTCTCCATCGTAGTGCTTGACCATTGTCGACAGCACACCGAATGCTTTGTAACTTCCACCGCTGTTGGTCTGATACAACAGACGGGCAATGCCATAGTCACTCCCATCCTGACGAACCGACACAGGGTTCAGACTGCTGTCTAACCCCTCAAGTTTCACATCTTTTTCGAACGCACCTAACACACCGTAGCGAAAGCCGCCCAATTGCCCGGTGAACTTGACAGCACCTTCCAGATCGACCGGCTGAACCAATTCCCGGCTGGACACAACCACACCAGGCGGCAGGTCTGGCGCTGCCGGTTTACCACCAATTCTGCGGGTGTTGACCATTGTGTAGGGAGGAGAACCCTGACCCACTCCACGGTTGCCAGAATCTGCACGGGGACTGGCGACGAAGATTTCCTGACCCTCCAGAAAAAACAGGCGTTTTTCCGGAAAAAATGTCTCCGTTGCCGTCAGGTTAATAACCACGTCATCGGATTCAACCGCACCGAAATCGGGATTGAACGTGGCGTTGGTCTGAAAATTGCTCGATGGCCGCCAGAACACATCAGCGCCCACCTTGTAACGGGTTTCTTCGTCGATCCGATCATAGGTAACCGACGAGAAAGGATAGATGTTGTACTGCTGACGCGGCGCAACCCCTTCCATCTCGACCTGTTGCAGGGCCGACAGGAACTTCGGCTGCGTGTTCGGAAGGGCTGGCCAGCCCCAGCGTTCATCCAGGTAGGCCACCTTGCGTGACGCGTATACGCCCATGCGCCGCCGTTGATCCGCCTGCGGCATGGAGACGGTTCCCCAAGGGATGAACATCTCCACGGTCCAGCCCCAATCGGTAGTTGCACTCGCACCGAGCCAGGGGCCATCCCACTCGTTAGAAAACTGGCGTTCCGGCAGCGCCGTGCCGTCCATCAGCGAATCGCCCAGGTTAACCCCGAACCAGAACGCATAACTGCCCTCACCGGTGGTGTCGAGGGTCAGGTTGAAGCTGTCGCGATTGATTTCCCGTCTGTCCCGGCCAGACAGACGCTTGATCAAGGTTTCTGGCGGTTGCTCCATCTCGGCGGCCACATACAGACCCCTGTCGGTATACAGGAGTTTGACCCGGGTGGCGTGAACACCGGGTTGAAGCGTGTCCGGCTCCAGAACAACAAAGTCGTCGTAGGCGGGAAGGGTTGCCCACACTGGTTCATCCAGACGGCCATCAACCTTGACGTCGGTGTCGTTCTCGAGAGCACCGTGCAGCGCAACGACCTCGCCGCTGCCAACTATTGCAGTTGCCGACAGCGCCGTTGCTCCGGGTGATGTTTGCCGGGTAGCGGACGCCTGCCCAGAAGGTCCAGCGGGCGCAGGCCCGGCACCCTCAAGTTTGTGCAGACCATAGCCAGCCGGTGCTTCGGCTGGTGGTTCAACTGGTGCAGGTTCCCGGGCGGGGTAGCTTCGACGCTGATCTACACCAATGTCATCTTCATACCTGGACGTATCGTCAAAATTCTCGAAGAACAGTTCCTGCGAAGCGAACAGCCAAGCCCCTGCGTACCCTGCGGAGGCTGCATCTTGAACACTGCGCTGCGCCACCTGGCGTGTGAGGTAAGGTCCTTCGAGAACCCGGTAAAACAAGCCCTTGGGGGTTTCGGCAGATTGGATCTGGTAGCTGTGCAGCAGATCCATGGATGCCTTCTGCAACACGGTCTCGGCGATCGCTTTATCCTGAAAGCTGCCGACCACGACCCAGTATTGAGTCTCAGCAGCGGCCGATACACTGAACAGCAACAACGCCGTCCCAAACCACAGGCGCATGCTTTGTTCCGCTCCAGGGTGAAAGTAAGCTAGTGTAACATTTATCCGGAAATGTCAGCTCACCCGTGTGAGCGCATCGCTCAGATTTTTGACCGTCAGTTCACGATTATTCAACTTCTCGAGGCCGAACAACCCCAATCTGAATGTGCGATAGCTTTCCGGCTCATCACACATGAGCGGCACACCCGCAGCGATCTGCAGCCCTGCACCGGCAAACTTGCTGCCATTATGCAAACCCACATCACCGGTGTAACTGACCACAACGCCTGGTGCTTCGAAACCGGGGGCCGCAACACTTTCAAAACCGCGGCGGCGCAGCAGATCTCTGACCGCATCACCAAGCTCGAACTGGGCAGACCGCAGATTCTCCAGACCATTTTGAATAGTCTCGTGCAGGGTGCCCCGAAATCTTGTGAGGGCGTCTGTGGGCATGGTGGCATGGTAGGCGTGCCCGCCATTTTCGTAGGCCTGCATGATGGCGCGCCACTTTTTCAGGTCCGCGGCAAAGCTGCTGCTGGTGGTTTGCTGCAATCGTTCACCGGCTGCTTCGCTCAACATCACTAGCCCCGCACAGGGGGACGCAGACCAGCCTTTTTGCGGCGCACTGATCAGCACATCCACAGCCAGCGCCGACATGTCTACCCACACCGCACCGGAGGCGATGCAATCGAGCACAAAGAGACCCCCACAGGCATGCACCGCCCCACCAACCGCCGCAATGTAGTCGTCGGGCAACAGAATTCCGGAGGCGGTTTCAACATGAGGGGCAAACACCAGGTCGGGCTGAAATCGCTCAATTGCCTGCAACACCTCATCAATGGGCGCCGGCGCAAATGGCGCATTGACGGCATCACTGACAGGCCGCGCCATCAGGACCTCGGTTTCGGCGGGAATATTGCCCGCCTCAAAAATCTGACTCCAGCGATAGCTGAAGAAACCGTTGCGGATCACCATACATTTACGTGAGTGGCAGAACTGCCGCGCAACCGCTTCCATGGCAAAGGTTCCGCCACCGGGGACCACCACTACGCTGTCAGCTGAGTACACGCTCTTGAGCGATTCTGATATGTCGCGCATGACGCCTTGAAATGACTGGGACATGTGATTGAGCGACCGGTCGGTGAAGACGACCGAATATTCGAGCAGTCCATCCGGGTCTACATCGGGCAGGAGTCCTGGCATTGTGTTTCCTTGGTTGTTTTAAACATTGTCCGTTCTTGGGAAAGATGTTGCCAGCCCGGTAAACAAGCCCTTGCCCCACCCGCGTGGGTGGGCTTCAATGGATCAACATTCGACCATATCAGGAATCAATTGTGCGCTTGAAAGACAAAGTCGCCGTCATCACCGGCGGTGCCAGCGGTATGGGTAAGGCAACCGTTCATCGATTCCTCGCCGAAGGTGCGAAAGTTGTGATCGCCGACTACAACGAGGCCACTGGCGCTGCGACTCTTAAGGAGGCAGCTGCGGCCGGTTACGAGGCAAATGCACGCTTCATCCGGGTAGACGTCGCCAAAGAAGCTGATGTTCAGGCCATGATCGACTGCGCGGTCAAAGAGTTCGGCAAGCTTGATATTCTGTTCAACAACGCCGGTGTGGGCGGCGCCATCGGCCCGCTCACCGAAACCAGCATCGAAGACTGGGACTACACCTTTGACGTTCTGGCCAAGGGCGTTTTTCTGGGCATCAAGCACGGTGCGAAGGTCATGCTCGCCCAGGGTCATGGCGGGTCGATCATCAACACCGCGTCCATCGCCGGTTTGAGCGGTGATGGTGGACCACTGGTGTATTCCGCAGCCAAGGCGGCGGTGATCAGTCTGAGTCAGACCGCGGCAGTAGAGTTGGCACCACACCGGATCCGGGTCAACGCCATCTGCCCCGGTTTTATTGCTACCCCGCTCGCCGAAGGCCGCAATCCAGACAGCACCCGGGCGGCGTTTGCCAAATCACAGCCCTGGCCAGAACACGGCAGTGGTGACCACATTGCCGGGGCAGCCTTGTTCCTGGCATCCGACGACTCGACTTTCGTCACCGGGGAACACCTCGTCGTAGATGGTGGCCTGACCGCCGCCGGACCCGAGTTGTCGAAGAAATTTGCCCGTGGCTCGGCACGCAACGCCTCGGTATCGGGTATCACCCGCGGCAGTACCGGTGAACCCCCGCTGCTGCGCAAGATTTAGGCAGGCAACCCTCATGACGATTCAGATCCGACCCGCCACGGCCAGCGAAATGGGACAACTCGGCGAGCTCACATCCTATGGATACGGCGGCGCGTTCGGCGACGGTCCAGACAACATCCCCGCCACATCCATCCGCGCCGAATGGACTCTGTGTGCTTTTGATGGCCCGCGAATGGTGGCCAGTTTTGCAACCATACCGTTCACCATGCGCGCCAACGGCAACGCCATGGCCATGGGGGGGGTGAGTACTGTGGTGACCATACCCGAGTATCGCCGCCAGGGCCTGCTGCGGCGCCTGATGACCGATTCGTTTGAACACATGCGTGAGCGCAAACAGCCGGTGGCTTCTCTGTGGGCGTCACAGGCTGCCATCTATCAACGCTATCAGTACGCCCAGGCCACCCAGTTGCGTCACTACACCATCGACACGGTAGACATCGTCTTTCACGACGGCAACTGGGGGACCGGAACCGTTGCCCGCACCTCCATCACCGAAGGGCTCGATGATCTGCGCGATCTGTACCGATCCTATGTTGCTGATGGAACCTGCTATCTGCATCGGGCCCAGGTCCGATGGTCGACTAACCTGTTCGAGACCACCGCAGCCGATGGCCCTCCTGAGATCGCTATCGCGCGCGACGAGGATGGGGTTCCAGTGGGTTATGTCATCTACACGTTGCGTTCTGCGCGGGTGAACCACCCGTCGCGCAATCAGGAAATCAAGATCCGCGATTTAGTCTGGCTCACAGCCGATGCTTATCGGCGGTTGTGGCATTTCATTGCCCAGCACGATCTGGTGGGCAGAGTGGTGTGGACCAGCGCACCAATCGATGATCCGGCACCGGACCTCTTCACCGAACCCCGTCTGCTGAATTGTCAGGACAAGGAAGGCACCTGGCTGCGGATCGTCGATGTAGCGGGCGCACTGGCCGGACGCGGCTATACGCAGAACGGCAAGCTCCGGATCAGTCTGCCTCAGGATAAAATGACGCCGTGGAACGCCGGCACCTGGGAGCTGGATGCCAGTCCAGAAGGCGCGACGGTCAAGCCTTCAGATAAGAACCCGGATATCAGTCTTTCGCTGAAGTCCCTGGCGTCCCTGTTCTGTGGCATGCGCAGTGCTCACGATCTGGCAAGAGCCGGTATGATTGAGGGTAACCAACAAGCCATTGAAGGGGCGCATAAGGTGTTTGCGACCCAGGCAAAACCACACTGCCCGGATCATTTTTAACGCAGTCTTCTGATCAGGCGGCGTCGGAACTGTCTGCCTGCTCGTTGAGGATGTCGAGTGCGAGCCTCGGCAGCATTGCCCGGAGCGTATCAATCTCCTTTTCAGCGATATCCAGGCTTCTGGACCATACGGTGCGACCGCGGCTCACACGCATCACGCCGCTCGTCTGGTCGTACTTCCACGAACAGTACCGGCGACCGTTGTCTTTGCTCCAGGTGCCGGTCAGTTCCAGCGAGTCATTGAATTGATGAGGCATAGCACATCCACCAAAATTGGGAAGCGCAAAGCTTAGGCGAAACACGCAACCTGATTTGTGACACGCTTCAAAACGGTGCAACCCGTCCGCGCGCCCAGTCGTTAATCAGATGATGGGCAATCGCCATTGCACCCGGCACACGAAGATCGTCTCGCCGGCCATCAAGAGATTCGATGACGGTCGCTCTGTCGAACCAGCGCACATCTGCCATCTCGGTTGTATCGATCACGATGTCTGTGGTGGTGGCCTGTCCATGGCAGCCAATCATCAGCGATGAAGGAAACGGCCACGGCTGCGAGGAATGGTAGCGAACCTCGCCGACAATGATCCCTGCTTCCTCCTGAACTTCGCGTCGCACTGCCTCTTCAATGGCTTCACCCTGATCGATGAAGCCTGCCAGTGCAGAGTAAAAACTCGATGCGGCCATACGTCCGGCTGATTGCCCCAGAAGGCATTGATCATCATGGGTGATCAGCATGATCGCGACCGGGTCGGTGCGCGGAAACTGATCGCGCTCACAGCCCGGGCAATGGCGGACATGACCACCGCGCATGACCTGAGTTTCAGTGCCGCAACTGCCGCAGTAAAGGTGGCTGCGATGCCAGTTCAGCTGGCTGCGCGTCTGCGCAACGATCCCCGCCTCGGCACCATCCAGTGTCATGGCGGCAGTCCGGCAGTCTTCGAACTTCACATCCTCGCCGAGATCAAGTTCTACCAGAGGCGACTCGATGACAGATACGTCGACGGCAAAATGCGCAATGCCTTCCAGCAGGCCCAGGAACACCGTGGGCAGATCCGCCTGGAAGGACGCAACCTCATGAACGCTCAACCACTTGAGACAAGCTTGCGTCTCTCCGGCAATGGCCACATTGAGCTTCCACATGGGTAGAAAGCGGCTGTCCGGTGCGCGACCCAGGGCTTCGAGACGAATGCTGTCACGGCGTAACGCATCCGCCCGGTCCATCGGGTTACCGGCAAAGGTATGCACATGCGCCATGAATCTGTCCTTCTGCTATGAAACCGCGAATTTACCGCATTCCCCGGCTGGGCGCGGTTTTGATCAGGTGCACGTCTTCAACCGGGCATGCAGACGGTGGATCCAGCTGCGGATCAGATCCATACCGCGGCCGTCGCCCATGTCCATCTGGTCGATGGTCGACAGCGAAGAAAGAACCACCAGCAGGGCCACCCGGTAGTGGCGCAGCAGATCCGGCAGGCGATAGCCCATCACGCCGAGGGTAGTGAGTTTTTCATGGTAGCGGGTCAACAACCCGTCGATGTCGGCCTGGGTGACGTCATCATCCAGAGCACCGGAAAGAAAATACGCGAGGTCATAAGCGGCGGGTCCGTGGCGGACCAGTTGAAAGTCGAACAGCACCACCTCGTCTTCGCGAAAGAACACGTTGTCCAGGCGCAGATCGCAGTGCAACAGTGTGGGTGGGGCGCGGCAAAGCTCAGCCATCAGATTGACGTTCTGCTCAACGATCAGATCAAGATGCACGTCCAGACCATCATCCACTTCGTCTTTAAACGCTTCTTCAAATACTGGCAGCGACTTCAGGAACATGTTGTGCCGCATGTTGGTATCGACATCGAGCGGCATCAGCCAGAAATGCTCGACGGGCGTGGTCCCCCAGAACTCCGCATGCACGCAAGCAATCTCCTGCAGCACCCGGTCCGCATCCGCAAGGCTTACCCCGCGCAGCTGATCGCCTGGCCGGGCGTCATCGATGTCTTCGAGCAGCAATATATAGCGGCGTTTTTTTCGCGCGGCAATGAAGCGCCCCAGATTCGCCGTGAGACTCGACAACCACGCAGGCATCGAGTCGGCAGCGCGCAGGATCTGCAGCTGTTTTTCTGAAGCCTTGTCGCGATCGAAGTCACCAAAATACAGCCGCGGTGCATTAAGGGGCACACGCGCTGCGAGATCCAGGTAATACAGGGTCTCGCGCTCATAGGCGCCGAGTAGTTCACCGACGGCGCGATTGGCAAGCTTGGGCAGTTTGGCCACCATACTCGCGGGTCCAGCGTCGCTGTGATCATAGGTGAGGTTCAGACGAAGCAGGTCACCGAGAAATCCTTCGCCGTCACCCAGAACTTCCTGCGTGGTAGAAATCACGTGCTGGCCGTCGGTCAGAATTCCCGACTCGGTGAGCACCTGGGTCAGCCACTGCGGTGTCAGTTCAGCCGGGGTTTCCGGTATATAGCGGGTGCGCTTCACCTGCTCACCAGCCGGCTAAGTTCACTCAGGCTCGATATCTGATGATCCGTCCCGCCCAGATCAAAGAACACCCCTTCAACCATTTCTTCCTCTAATCAACAGATTCAAAAATTTCGACACACTCTTTCTAACGCTCTGCGTTCTAACACTCTGCTTTCTAACACAGTTTCAGTTACTCCGAAGAAAACGACCCGCAAGCAATGCACCGAGCAGCAGGATGAGCGCGTTCAGCACAAAGGTCAGGTCCGGCCTGACATACTCATACACA
>JAQBYL010000161.1 GCA_027622495.1 Pseudomonadota bacterium | reverse complement strand
ACCATCTCGAACGCGATACCTGCGACAAACACAACAACATACAGCGGTATGAAATAGGCCAGGCCATGAATCAGACAATCCCAGATCGAACTGGGGTCATAACCAATCAACAGATCCAGAAAGATTGCCCGCCAGTCATCGATGGTTGTCAGACCCAGTTCCTGGATTGCAAGATTCGCCTGATAACCGGTGACGTAACTGCCAGCGAACGCCGGGATGAACGCGCACAACCAGACTGTCATCATGATCCGTTTGAGATCCAGACCATCGCGCACGTGGGATGCACCGCGTGTGACCCGGCCCGGTGTATACAACGCAGTGTCGATGGCCTCAAATGCCGGGAACGCCCAGTTGAGCCGACCATCTTTTTCAAAATGCGGTGCCAGGCCATCCATGAACTTACGCAGACCCACGGCTACCCCTCCTTCTCGATTGCTTCGAGCATGGTCCGCAGAACAGGACCGTACTCGTACTTACCGGGGCAGGCGTAGGTGCACAGCGCCACATCTTCTTCATCAAGCTCCAGGCAACCGAGCTTGATCGCAAGGTCTACATCACCGGTCAACAGACTGCGCAGCAATTGTGTAGCGAGAATATCCAGTGGCATCACGCTTTCGTAGGTGCCGATGGGCACCATGGCGCGCGGACTGCCATTGGTGGTTGTGGAAAAATCCAGGGTCTTTTTACCAAGCCACTTCGACATGTATATGGGAAACACTGAATGTTTGTTCAAACCCGGTGTCAGGTAACCGATCAATCGACGGGTTCGATCTTCCGGCAGAACAGACAGTTGATTGTGATAGCGTCCGACATAGGTCAACGCACCGACACAGGCGCGACCACTGAACACGCATCCCGATATGACTCTCTGTTCACCAGACTCAAGCTCACCGGCTGTCAGTTCTTCAGTACTGGCGCCAAGGACCGTTCGCAACAGCCGCGGGTTGGTTACACCAGGCCCACCAAGCGCGACCACGCGCTCGGCAGACAACTCGCCGGTTAAAAACAGGACGCCCAACGCGATGACATCCTGATAGCCAATGAACCAGTTGGTCCGGTTCACGCTGACCGGTGCGAGAAAATGCATGTGCGTACCCGGCAGACCTGCAGGATGAATGCCTGCGAACTCTTCCACCTTCAGACGCGCAGCACTGCCCGCCGGTAAAAACTCACCGGCCTTCTGGCAGACGAACACAGATCCTTCAGTCAGTTTGGTCAGCAGATCAAGACCAAGCACAAATTCCACTGGTCGCTCGACGATCACAACTGCAGGATCGGCGGCAAGCGGATTGGTGTCGATTGCGGTAACAAAGATTGCATGGGGAACGGCTGTGATGTTCGGCACTTTGCTGAATGGTCTGGTGCGAAACGCAGTCCACAACCCACTCGCAACCAGTGCATCGACCACGCTGGATCGATCCAGATCACGCGCCTGCTGCTCGGTGTGAGCGCCGAATGATTCGGCGGCGTCGCCCTCAACATCAATAACTACCGACAACAAAACGCGTTTTGCGCCGCGGCTGATACTGCTGACCGTTCCTGATGCGGGTGCGGTAAAGCGAACCCCCTCATTTTTTTTGTCGGTAAACAGCAGCTGCCCGCGTTTAACAGTATCGCCTTCGCGAACCGTCATGGTCGGTCGGACACCCGGGTAGTCCGGACCCAGAACGGCCACAGACCGTACCGGGCGTGCATTTTCAATCTTCTGAAGTGGTGCTCCGGCAATCGGCAGTGCCAGGCCCTTGTTAATTTTGATCATCGCTGGCTCAAGGTTTAAAAGCCCTGATCTTGTACATCTCTCGGTATCAACGAATAGGATATGCCCGCCCACTTCTGCACGACACGGATCACCTGGCAGGCATAGCCAAATTCGTTGTCGTACCAGACGTAAGCGATGGCGCGATTGTCGTTCACGATGGTGGCTTCGCCGTCGACAATGCAGGCATGACGATTACCCACAAAGTCAGAGGAAACCGCATCCGGTGAAGTCGTGTAGTCAATCTGCCGCTGCATGCTGCTGTGCAACGACACATTCCGGAGGTAGTCGTTAAATTCTGCAACCGTAGTGGACTTCGATAGCGTCAGGTTCAGAATCACCAGCGAGACATCCGGGGTGGGCACACGGATCGCATTCCCCGTGAGCTTACCGGCGAGTTCCGGCAGCAGCTTGGCCACCGCCGAGGACGCGCCTGTTTCGGTGATCACCATATTTAACGGTGCACCCCGTCCACGGCGATTCTTTTTGTGGTAGTTGTCGATCAGATTCTGGTCGTTGGTATAGGAGTGCACCGTCTCCATGTGGCCATGAACCACACCATACTCGTCGTTGATCGCCTTCATGACCGGAACAATCGCATTGGTGGTGCAGGACGCAGCTGCGAGAATCGTGTCGGATGGCTCGATCAGTTGGGTGTTAACCCCGGCAACAATGTTTTTTATGTTGCCTTTGCCAGGTGCGGTGAGGATCACTTTGGCGGCACCCGGACATTTCAGGTGTTGGCTCAAAGCCTCCTGGTCGCGCCAGACACCGGTATTGTCGATGATGATCGCGTTCTTGATGCCGAAGGCCGTGTAATCCACCTCGGAAGGATGACCGGCATAAATCACTTTGATGACGTTGCCGTTAGCGATCAGGCAATTGTTTTCCGCGTCCACTCTCAACGTACCCAGAAACGGGCCATGGATCGAATCGCGACGTAAAAGACTCGCCCGTTTAGTCAGGTCGTTTTCTGCCCCTTTGCGGACCACGATCGCCTTCAATACCAGTTGCTGACCGCTGCCGGTTTTTTCGATCAACAGCCGTGCCAGCAGACGGCCAATCCGGCCGAAGCCGTACAGCACCACATCCTGCGGCTCATCCAGCGGGGGGCGATGCACGCCAATGACGTCTTTGCAGCGTTCGCGCACGAAATCCAGCGGATCGAGTTCAATCCCTTCCGCCGCCACCATGTATTCGGCAGCAACCTTGCCCACGTCGATATGGCAGGGACCGAGATCAAGCTTGGACATCGCTTCAAGGATGGGAAAGCTTTCAAATTCAGACAGTTCGTTGTGGGCAATCTGACGCACGTACCGATGCGTCTTCATGATCTGCAGCACGCTCTGATTGTACAGAGCCCGGCCATAACAGTAGGTCACGACATTGCTTCGATACAGGCGGCCGATGATTGGAATCATCGCCTCAGCCAATGCTTCGCGTTCCTTCCAATCTGGAAAATAGTCATCAAGGCTGGGTAGTGCCATGTTTTTCCTTACTTTTGAAAACGTCTTGAGCTGGGTCGGTTCCGGACGGCGCGCATTATCGAAGTTTCGTCCACCGAGGGCAATACGATTGTTCCCCAATCGTATTTTTGATCGGGTCAGGAGTCGGGTATTTCAGCTACTTCAAGACAGATGGATAGCCCACTTTTTTAGCGAAAACTCTGGTTGATCGGTGCTAACGCCGCATTCCCCGGACACAGATCAGCGAAGTCCAGTTCATTTAACGGTGTGTCTATCGTCTCAAGAATGTCGTGGCAGTCGGGCGATTCAGGGTCAACATACAGTAGACCGGTGACCACCTCACCTTCAGACTGGCGTCGCTGAACGTACTGCAGAGCTTTGATCCGGTCATGCGGATCAAAGTTTGCGTCCACCTTCGAAAGCCGCAGGGTGGAGCCGTCCGGCATTTCCACATCTTCCGTGGTACCCGGTTCGTAGTCGGCGGTGATTTCCTGCCCGCTTTCCACATAGTCAATCTTCGTTACGCTTTCGCTGTGATGGCGCACGTAGTCATAGCTCTTGGTGGAGCCGCTGTGATTGTTGAACGCAACGCAAGGCGAGATCACATCGATCAAGGCAAAACCATGGTGTTTGATGCCGGCTTTGATCAGGGGCACCAACTGGCGCTTGTCGCCAGAAAAGCTGCGGGCGACAAAGCTTGCACCCAGTTGCAGCGCAAGGGTCACCAGGTCAATGGGTTCGTACAGATTGGGCACGCCACGCTTGCTGGTCGATCCTTTGTCGTTGGTGGCCGAAAACTGACCCTTGGTCAGACCATAAGTCCCGTTATTGTCCACCAGGTACAGCATGTTGATCCGTCGCCGTACGATGTGGGCAAACTGGCCGAGCCCGATGGATGCACTGTCGCCGTCACCGGACACGCCGATGCAGTACAGCGAGCGGTTTGCCAGATTGGCGCCGGTGGCAACACTGGGCATGCGGCCGTGCACTGAGTTAAAGCCGTGGGATTTGTCGAGAAAGTAGCTGGGTGTTTTAGAAGAACAGCCAATGCCCGAAACTTTGGCAAACCGGTGGGGCGGTATCGACAGCTCTGCACAGGCCGCAATGACCGCTGCACTCACCGAATCGTGGCCACAACCGGCACACAGGGTTGAGACCGATCCCTCGTAATCACGTCGGGTGAGACCGATATCGTTGATCGGAAGCAACGGATGATGAACGCGCGGCTTGGCAACAAAGGTCATGACTTTACTCCGGTCAGACGCGGCAGTTTGTTCTGGTTGAAGTAGGTCTGCACCTGCTCCCGGATGGTGTCCGCAGAGATCGACAGACCTTCGAAATACAGGATCGAAACCAGCGAATTCGGATCGAGGCTCAGCTCGTTGACCAGCAGGGTCTTCATCTGGGCGTCCCGGTTCTGATCCACCACGAACAGGAAATCGTGTTCGTCGATGAACTTTTCAACTTCGGGTCCAAACGGGAAGGAGCGGATGCGCATCTGGTCGACGGCGATCCGGTCCTCGCTCAGCAGATCAATGGTTTCCTGCATGGGGGATGCACTGGTGCCGTAATAGATGATGCCGGCCGCATGCCCCCTGCTGTTGATTTCGGCTTGCGGAACCAGCTTGCGGGCGGTCTGCCACTTGAGTTGCAGGCGCGCCATGTTACGACCGTAGATTTCGGGACTTTCTGTGTATCGTGCATATTCGTCACGGGAGGTGCCGCGGGTAAAGAACGAACCCTTTTCCGGATGCGTGCCGGGATAGGTGCGATAGCCGATGCCATCGCCGTCCACATCCAGATAGCGGCCAAAGGTCGCAGCCGCGTCGAGCCCCGCTGCGTCGAGCACCTTGCCTCGATCATGCACACGGCCTTCGTCCCACGAAAGCGGTTCAGACAGATTGTCGTTCATGCCAAGCTCGAGATCCGACATGACGATGATCGGTGTCTGCAGACGGTCGGCCAGGTCCAATGCATCTGCTGCGAAGTCGAAGCATTCCCTCGGTGTCGACGGAAACAGCAGCACGTGTTTGGTGTCGCCATGCGACGCATACGCAGCCGAAATCAGATCGCCCTGTTGTGTTCTGGTGGGCATGCCGGTTGACGGGCCGGAACGCTGAACGTCAAACAACACCGCTGGAATCTCGGCGAAATACGCAAGCCCCAGAAACTCAGACATCAGCGACACACCGGGTCCGCTGGTGGCGGTGAAGGCTCGAGCGCCGTTCCAGCCCGCACCAATGACGATGCCCATGGCGGACAGTTCATCTTCTGCCTGCACGATGGCGAATTTATTTTTGCCCGTCGTTTTATCAACGCGCAGTTGATGGGCGTATTTTTCGAAGCCTTCGGCGAGCGATGTCGACGGCGTAATCGGATACCAGGCGCAAACCGTGGCGCCACCAAAGACGGCACCGATCCCCGCTGCCGTATTGCCATCGATCATGATCCGATCGCCCACGGCGGTGGATCGTTTTACCTGGTAAGGAAACGGATGCGCCAGATACTCGCGGGCATATTTTCGACCCACGGCCAGCGCGTGGATATTCGGCTGGATCAGCTTCTGTTTGGCTGCGAACTGGGTTTCTACCATGCCGCTGATCACATCGAATTCGATGTTCAGCAGTTCGGCTAACGCGCCGAGATAGCAGATGTTCTTGAACAGCGAGCGCTGATTCTGATCCTTGAACTCGGGCAGCATGAGTTGCGCGATGGGTATACCGTACTCGCGGATGTCGCTGCGTCTGCGGTTGGCCGACAGGGCAGCAGAATTGTCATACAGCAGAACACCGCCGGGTTTGATCGCCGCAATGTCTTCGTCATAGGTCTCGGCATTCATCGCCACCATGATGTCGACACCTTCGCGACGACCCATATAGCCCACATCGCTTACCCGAACTTCAAACCAGGTCGGTAGCACTTCGATGTTGGACGGGAATATGTTGCGGGTGGCAACCGGTATGCCCATCCGGAACAGTGCTTTGGCGAACATGCCGTTGGCACTGGCTGAGCCCGAACCGTTGACGTTGGCAAAGCGGATGACGAAGTCGTTATAACTGACGCTCATTTTCAATAAGACCCCAGCTGCGGCAGATGGAAAACTGATTTCTGCATGTCCCATGCGTTGGTCGGGCAGCGCTCCGCGCACAGACCGCAATGCAGACAGACGTCTTCATCTTTGACCATGACCCGGCCCGTCGGCAGATCCTGCGAGACATACAGATCCTGCTCGGCATTCGTGGCGGGTGCCATCAGATGCAGGCGCAGATCTTCTTCCTGCGCGTTTTCGACAAAGCTGATGCAGTCCATGGGGCAGATATCCACGCAGGCATCGCATTCTATGCAGAGCTTCTCGGTGAAGACCGTTTGAACGTCGCAGTTCAGGCATCGTTGTGCTTCGGCCGCACCCAGTTGCCGATCAAACCCGAGCTCGACTTCTACCTTGATGTTGCTCAGCGTGATCGCCTTGTCAGCCTGCGGCACCAGAAAACGGTGTGCCGGGTCATGGGCGCTGTCATAGCTCCATTCATGCACACCCATCTTCTGGCTGATCAGATTCACGCCTTCCGGCGGGCGATCGCTTTTGAGATCCTGACCCTGGCAGAAGAGGTGTATCGAGATGGCAGCCTGATGGGCGTGGGCTGAGGCCCAGATGATGTTCTCTGGTCCGAACGCGGAATCACCGCCAAAGAATATCTTCGGGTTGGTGGACTGCAGCGTCAGTTCGTCCAGCACCGGGCAATCCCACTTGTCGAAATCGATGCCTAAGTCACGCTCGATCCACGGACAATGGTTCTCCTGGCCGATCGCCATCAGAATGTGATCGGCTTCCATGAACACATCCGGTTCGCCACTGGGCACGTACTTCACCCGGCCGTTCTCTTCGACCTGCGTGACGCACTCGAACCAGACCCCTTTCAACTTGCCATTTTCGTGGACAAATTCCTTAGGCGGGCGATTGTTGATGATGGGGATGCCTTCGCTCATGGCATCTTCTTTTTCCCAATCGGAAGCTTTCATGACATCGAAGCCCGAGCGCACCACAACGGTGACACTCTCGGCACCGAGCCGTCTGGAGGTGCGGCAGCAGTCCATGGCCGTGTTGCCACCACCCATGACAATGACTTTGCCCTTGATCGAGTCCGTGTGACCAAACGCAACACTTGACAGCCAGTCGATGCCGATAGAGATATGCGCGTCAGCTTCCTGACGGCCTGGTATGTCGAGTTCGCGCCCGCGGGGCGCACCCGTACCGATGAAGTAGGCATCAAAACCCATGTCGAGCATGGTCTTCATGCTGGTGACTTCGTGGCCGAAGTGGGTCGCAACACCCATGTTCAGGATCACATCCACTTCTTCTTCAAGAACCGTCTGCGGAAGGCGGAAGGCCGGGATCTGGGAGCGCATCATGCCGCCACCTTTGGTGTCTTTGTCGAACATGTGCACTTCGTAACCGAGCGGCAGCAGGTCGCGGGCAACCGCAAGCGATGCGGGTCCGGCACCCAAGAGCGCGATTTTCTTGCCGTTCTTGACCGTGGGAACGTGCGGCAGGTAGGCGCTGATATCACCCTTGTTGTCTGCGGCAACCCGTTTCAGACGACAGATGGCAACCGGCTTTTCCTCGGTGCGAACGCGCCGGCAGGCAGGCTCGCAGGGACGGTCACATGTGCGTCCCAGCACCCCGGGAAACACATTCGAATCCCAGTTGAGCATATACGCCTCGGTATAACGCTCCTGAGTAATCAGACGGATGTATTCGGGGACGGGGGTGTGGGCCGGACAGGCCCATTGGCAATCTACGACCTTGTGGAAGTAGGCAGGATCAAACACGTTGGTGGGTTTCATGACATACCGACCCGCCCGCGATTCGCGCTCGATCGCAGAAGGATTCTTCAACTCCATGATCAGATTCTTTCAGCCGCGCTGGCAGCGGCCGCACTTTAGCGTGTTGTCGCAGCGCGTGCCAGATATTTAATATGCTTGGTTACTAATTTCGGCCCTGCATTTGCGTCCGCATTGCCAGTAGAATCGCATCTTCTAAAGCCCCAGCCACGTTACCCGTCATTCGCCTCACGCGGTGGCCCTGAGCACGAGGAATTCAGGTCGTATGACCTCAGATAGTCGCAGCGCTGACCTCAGCCAACCGTGGTTCCCACGGCAGGCTGCTGAAAAAACCACCTGGACTGGCCTTACCGGCAGTGCTCAAAGCCTGTGCGCTACCCGAACTGCCCGGAACGTGGAGGGTCCGACCCTGATCATCTGCAGATCCGGTGACAGCGCGGCACGCTGGCTGAACGAAATCAGCTTCTT
>JAQBYL010000160.1 GCA_027622495.1 Pseudomonadota bacterium | reverse complement strand
GCCTGCTCTATCGCCACGACATCGGCCGGTGACTCAACCACACACAACTGCAGGTCGGATCGGCGTTCATCAGCGCACAGAGTACAGACTTCAAGTTCAGACAAAGTCCTGCACGCCAGGCAGTGCCTGACGCTGGTCAACGCAAGTCCCAGTACTTCCACCAGATTCTGCCCGCCGGGCCGATTGCTCTGCAGCAGGTACAACGCCATACGCTGCGCGCCCTTGGGGCCCACACCCGGCAGCACCTGGAAAGCGCTGATCAATTTGTCAATCAGGGGACTGATAGCCACTAAAAAGGCAGCTTATCCAGCGGTAAACCCAGACCCGATGCCATGGCACCCATTTTTTCGGTACGTGCTTTTTCGACCTTCCTGGCACAGTCGTTGAACGCAGCCGCGATCAGATCTTCAAGGACTTCCTTGTCTTCACGCAAAAGGCTGTCGTCTATCTCCACCCGCCGCGCCTCATGCATACCGTTGACCGTAATCCTTACCAAACCGGCACCACTTTCGCCGGTGACTTCCATCCGGCCGATCTCTTTCTGCATCTCCTGCATGCGCTCCTGCATGGCCTGGGCCTGCTTCATCAGATCGTTCAAACCTTTCATTGTTGCTCCGTCCTGTTTCCGGTCCGGTCTGCAGATACCGGGGACACCCCTTCCAGCCGACCATCAAATACGTCCAGCAGTGATCGTACATTCTTATCGGATTCCAGTACCGACTGTGCATGCTGCTGCCGCAACGCGTTGATTCGCAGTGCACGTGCCGCCGGTGTTTCGCTGGCGATGGAGCCGATGACGATGGACATCTGCACGGAGCTACCGATATGTTCGCTGACCGCGCGCGAAATGGCTGCTACCTGGGCGTCGTTGAGTAGCATGTCATGGGCCTGGTCCAGAACGCAAAACCAGCGCTCATTGGTCCGTTCCAGGAGCACCGAGTGCTCGACGATCATTTTTGAAACCCCGCTCAATGGCAGGGTCGCCACAAGGTCGTACCAGAACGAAGCCTGCATCTCGGGCATTTCTACCCGGGTGAGGTCCAACTGCGTTGGGGCATCAAGCTGAGGTCGCGGTCCGGATGACGGCGTGGGTGGTGCGTTCGCCGAGGTCTGCCGCGGCGTTTCGGTTTTTGCCCCCACGACGATCCCACGCGGTTCCAGCCGGGGTATCGATTGCTCCTGTGGTGCGAACGCAAGCATCCGCAGGAGTGTCATTTCAAAACCGGTGCGCGGATCCGGAACAATGCTCATGTCGCGGTAGCCCATTACTGCAATCTGATAGAAAAGCTGGACTGTTTCCGGGTCAAACGTGGTATCGCCCCCACCGTTCACGGCGTGGTCGACGGCCATGGCATGCAGGCTACCGATCACGTCACCGAGAACGGTTTGAAAGTCAGCAGACCGCTCCGAAAGATCCGCGGTGATCCGCAGAATCTCGGATGCCTGGCCACCCGCCAGCGCACTCATGACGGCATCTAACTCATTCCGCCCGACCGCACCGAGCATATCGGCAACATCCTGATAGAGCAGTTTTCCACCGCCAAAACCGATTGCCTGATCGGTGATACTCAAGGCATCACGCATGCTGCCCTGTGCCGACTTGCCGATCAGATGGGTCGCGTCGTTTTCGAACTCTACGGCCTCCTGGGTGAGGACTTTTGCCAGGTACTGAGCAATCGATTCCGCGGACAGATTCTTCAGCTGAAATTGCAGGCAACGCGAAAGGACGGTAACCGGCACCTTCTTCGGGTCGGTTGTGGCAAGCAGAAACTTGACGTGTGGGGGCGGCTCTTCGAGTGTCTTGAGCAGGGCATTGAAGCTTGCCCGGGAAAGCATGTGGACTTCGTCGATCAGATAGACCTTGTAGCGGCCGCTGGTGGGCAGGTACTGGGCATTGTCGAGCAGATCGCGCGTGTCATCGATACCGGTTCTGGAGGCGGCATCCACTTCAATCAGATCCATGAAACGATTTTCTGCCACCTCGGTGCACACGGAGCATTGACCACACGGTGTGGATGACACGCCTTTCTCGCAGTTCAGGCATTTAGCCAGGATGCGCGCGATTGTGGTCTTGCCCACACCGCGTGTTCCGGTGAAAAGATAGGCGTGGTGAAGGCGGTCATGATCGAGCCCGTGCTTCAATGCCTTGATGACATGTTCCTGGCCGACCAGGGCATCAAAACCTGCCGGCCGCAATTTGCGGGCTAGTACTGTGTAACTCATGGATCGTATTCTAGTGTCCTGTCCGGTCAATTCATAGAAATGACCGGACACGACACTGGCACTTGTTGAAAAGGACGCGTTGAATGAGCTTTGATGCCTCGCAATTGATCATCGGTCACCGCGGCGCTGCCGGTCTGGTCCCGGAAAACACCCTGCCCAGCTTTCTCAAGGCTGCTTCTTACGGCGTTGATGCGATCGAACTGGATGTTTACTGGGTTCATGACCGGCTCTGGGTGATTCATGACGATACGCTGGATCGCACCACCAACGGTCGAGGGCGGCTTGCCGACCATTCGGTTTCGCAGATTCTTGCCCTTGATGCAGGCGCTGGAGCGCGCATCCCGACCCTTGAAGAGGTACTCGATCAACTGCCCCGCGACATCGGCATCAATGTGGAATTGAAAGGTCCGGGAACGGCCCAGCCGGTTTGTAATGCGCTTTCGGCTTATCCGGATCACGATTTTCTGATTTCGTCGTTTGATCATGCAGAACTTGGTGAATTCTGTGCCGTGAAGGGGGGCAAGAAGCATCGCGTAGCACCGCTCTTTGGCCGCTGGAAAAACGACGCCTGCAAGACGGCAGCCGGGTTCGATGCCTGGTCGGGGAATCTGTCTGCGAAAGCGGCAACCGATGAGCGATTGCAGGAAATACAGGTGGCGGGGTTTAAATCTCTGGTTTACACCGTCAATGACGTGCAGGTGGGCGGGCGTCTGTTTGAGGCGGGTGCCAGCGGGCTGTTCACTGACTACCCGGATCGGTTCGCCTGAAACTGGCTTTAAGCCTTACGTTCCAGACGGCTGATTTCGCTGTTCAGCTGGTAGCTTTCGTCGGTAACGATTTTTTCAAGCACTTCAATGCGCACGCGCAGTCTGTCCAGTTCTTCGTATACCTCATCATTAACCGGTTGCTGTTCCAGTTCATTGCGCCGGTGCTTTAAGACCTTTTCGATCACCCCGGCTGTGCAGGCGATGGCGACGATGATGACGACCATGGTAAATACGTCCATTCTTAAGCTCCTACGCTAAATTAACTGGCACCTGCACACTTTTACCCCTCAAGACCCCTCGAGGACCTCTTATGCGGGTGCGCTTCCGCCGCCATCGTCCAGCTTGTTTAACTCTTTCTGCAGTTCATAGCGACCCGATGTCACATGCGTTTCAAGACGTCGCAAACGCAACTCGGCCTGCGTGAGCACCACCTGTGCACCCCGCAGACTGCGGCGCGGTGATACGGGTTCTTGTGGCGCGGCTTTCTCTGACCCGCCCCCGGACGCGGCGTTTTTCTCGCGTCGACGGCGCTCCCGCTTGGTTTCCTTGGCGGGTTCACCCTCTTTTGGTGGATTGCTCATAATAAAGTACATCACCCAGTAGGCCGGGAAGACGATTCCGGGCAGGAACAGAAGGCCGGTTATTGCACCGCATCTCACTACCCAGGCCTCGATCCCGAAATAGTTGGCCAGGCCCGAACAGACCCCGGCGATTTTTTCGTTTTTTGGATCCCGATAAAGTTGCTGCGTCCGCGGCCGGGAGGAAGCATAGCGGCCACTCCACATGGCGCTGTCACCATACCGACCATAGTCACGATAAGCGCGCCGCCGACTCCGCGATCGATGGCTCCTGCGAGACGATGATGAGCGGTCGTGGGCCGCATCGCTTTGCGAATCAACTTCGTCTTCGTAAGTCGGGTCTTCGTAAGTCGGGTCTTCGTAAGGCGGGTCTTCGTAAGGCGGGTCTTCGTAAAGTGAATCCTCGGCCCCTGTACCACCCAGCTCGGTTTTGATCCTGGAGGTAGTCTCGTCAATGAACTGTGTAGCCCGATCGGAAAACTGACCTTTGGCGCTGCGCACGATCTCCTGAACTGCTTCTTCGAGCTTTTCGACCGCAGCCTGAAAGTCAGTAGAGCGACCGGCTCTATTCTGATTTGTCTGTTTACGATGATCTGACATGACCTGCTCTAATCTCCGTTATGCATCCGACCCCGCCAACCGGGGGTTTCGCTGTCGAGAATGGCTTCCAGCGTTTCAAGCCGTTCTCCCATCCTCTCCGCCTGTGCCACCAGCAGTTCCAGCTCCGCGCGTTCTTCCTGCGACAGTGCACCCTGAACCTTCTGCTTACTGCGATAGTGCATAAATATCCAGGTTGGTGCGACTACACACAGGAACAGAACTGTGGGGACAAAAAAGGCGACAACAATGCCATCCATGCTGCGCTCCTTTAGGTTACTCGCCGTTAGGTTGCTTGTTGTTCATCCGCGCCTTCAATTCGTCGAGCGCAGCATCAAGCGATTCATCTTCTTCCAGATCCGCGATCTCGTCAGACAGGGTCTTCTGGCCCATGTCGTAAGATTCGATCTGACTTTCGATATCATCCATCTTGCGCTCGTAGAGTTCAAAGCGGTTCATTGCGTCATCAACGTTGTGTTCGCTCAGATGACGGCGCACACCAAGACGGGTCTTGGCGGCCTGACCGCGAAGGATGATTGAGTTCTGCCGGGCTTTGGCATCTTTGATTTTGGCCTGCAGGGCACCTACATCACTGTTGAGTTTGCCCAGCGTTTCGTCGAGAAGCTTGAGCTCCTGGTCAACAGCCGTGATGCTTTCCGCCGCCTTATTGCGTTCAATCAACGCACCTTTAGCCAGGTCATCGCGACCCTTGGTGACAGCGACTTCGGCTTTGCGCTCCCACTCATCGGCTTCGGCCTGCTGCCACTCCTGGCGGCGTTTCAGCTCTTTGCGATCAGCAATCGCTCGGGCGGAAGTGCTGCGGACTTCAACCAGCGCTTCCTCCATTTCCTGAATAATCAGTCTTACCATCTTCTCCGGATCTTCTGCCTTGTCCAGCAACGCATTCAGGTTGGAGTTGATGATGTCGGTCATGCGAGAAAAGATACTCATCTTTTGTCTGCCTCCTAAGGATTAAAGTTGAACGTCTCAAACGTTCCTGCTCAACGCACGGTGAGTGTCTTACAGGATCCGTGCCAACTTTTTGTTTAACTTTAACCTGTTGTTTTTAAACAACTTTATCATCTCTAAATTTCCACGGGCTACATTCAGTAGATTTGACCACAGGCTTGTATAGTAGATATCGCCAACATTTGGCAGAATTCACTGCATGCGCAAAGAAGTAGAACGCCTGCTCGGAGAATCCCCCACCTTTCTCCAGATCCTCGAAGAGGTGTCTCAGGTCGCACCGCTGGAAAAGCCGGTTCTGATTGTAGGGGAAAGGGGCACGGGAAAAGAACTGATCGCTGCCCGCCTGCACTTCCTGTCGAATCGCTGGGAAGGTCAGTTCCTCAAAATGAACTGTGCCGCCATTGCCGATTCGCTTCTCGAAACCGAGTTGTTCGGCCACGAGGCAGGCGCATTTACCGGGGCCAGCAAAACCCATCACGGTCGTTTTGAACGGGCGCACGGTGGCACTCTGTTTCTGGACGAGCTGGCGACGACGTCGATGCTGGTGCAGGAAAAACTGCTCCGTGTCATTGAATACGGTGAATACGAGCGGGTGGGTGGCAACAAGACAATGACCTGCGACGTGCGTCTGATCGCGGCGACTAACCAGGACCTGCCCGATCTTGCAAACATCGGAAAATTCCGCAGCGATCTGCTCGATCGTCTGGCATTCGATGTGATCACCCTGCCACCGCTGCGCGAACGGGAAAGCGACATCCAGCTGTTAGCCGAACATTTTGCCATCACCATGGCCTCGGAGCTCGGGCATGAGTTGTTCGCCGGTTTTACCGCGCAGGCGATGAGTCGTCTGATCGATTATCCCTGGCCAGGGAATGTGCGTGAGCTGAAAAACGTGGTTGAACGCTGCGTGTATCGTTCCGATCCGAACAGCCCCGTGGACCAGATTATTTTCGATCCATTCAAATCCCCGTTCAGACCAGTCAATGCGGTGTTACCACCGGCTGCTCCAGCGGCCACAGAACCGAAAGTCGCAGCGGTAGAAACCGTGGACGCCGCTACCACCTACCCCATCGATCTCAAACAATGTGTTCAGGACTTTGAGATCAATCACATCAACGCGGCCCTCGCCGAAGCCAAACACAATCAGCGAAAGGCTGCTGACCTTCTTGGCGTGACCTATCACCAGTTACGCGGTTATCTGAAAAAGTACGACATATTAAAGGACGGGTGACAGCTGCTCAGAGCAGGAGATTTAAGACCGTTGCGGGTTAGTCGAATTCTTTATCAACCTTTGCAAAAATCAGATAAAACACAACACCAAACACGTTGATTGCGGCGGCAACCTGAAATACCAGTATCTAGCCTATAGTATCTACCAGCGCAAACCACTTCGTGAAACCACCCCTTCACCAGTCAAGACCTGGTCGGTCAATGTCTGATCCGCATGGCGCATGCGCCACGACAGCATCCGTTGTGCGTATGCGAGCATCACACCAGCACAGGCGGGATCATTGGACCGATCGTGCAGTTCAGCCGGGTCGTCGCGCAGGTCGAATAACAGTGGAGGCAACCCGGCGAAGTGAACATACTTATAGCGTTCATCGCGTATCACACCCAGCGAACAGGCGTGCATCGGCAGATTGAGTGCAGTTTCTGCGCTTGTATCCGTTGGATCTCTGAAATCGAATTCCCAATGCACACAATCGCGCCATGTTGATGGCGCCTTGCGACCTGCAACGAACGGCAACAGAGACGCACCATCACAAGCTGACGGAGCATCAAGATCAAACCAGTCGAGCAGAGTTGGCATGATGTCTACATTTTCGGTAAACGCGTCAACCCTGGATCCCCGCGTTGCGTCGGCATCCGCGTGGGGATCACGGATGATCAGCGGTATGTGGAACGACTGATCGAAGTACCCGCACTTACCGAGCAGCCAGTGATCGCCCATCTGTTCGCCATGATCTGATGTGAAAATGATCAAGGTGTTGTCGTACTGACCGCTGGCTTTCAGATGCGCGATCAGACGACCGAGGTTGTCATCAACCTCACTCATCAACCCATAATACGATGCCTGCAGACGGCGCAAGCGCGCCTGGTTGTCACGAACCCGGTGGCCGGCACGACGCAGTTCATAGGCTAACCAGGGATGTTGGAGGCCTTCTTCTTCGACGTCAGTTGCGCGGACGAAATCCGGCAATGTGTCTGGTGCATAGCGGGTGTGATACGGAGCAGGCGCAATCCACGGTGGATGCGGTCGCAGCCATGACAGGTGAATACACCAGGGATCGCGCGCAGCTTCGATGTGTTCGATCACCTGTTCAGTCAGAAAACAGGTGTCATGGTTCGAGTTATCAAGCAGCAGGGGCGCAGGCGTTGGGCCACCTTCTTCCCACTCCGGCTGATTCGCCTTGCGATAGTAAAGATCACTTGTCCGCTGCGGGATGCTCACCCCGCGTCCACGCAGCCAGTTCACCCAGGTGGTAAGGTCCTGAGTGGTCAAAGGGGTGTGAGGAGTGATCCCCGGCAAAACCCCTTCATAGGTCGACAGCAGCGGATCACCTTCGGGATAGTCGCGTGGGTCGAGGCTCGTGTCTGTGTAGCCAAACAGCAACGGGTCGTACCCTGCGTCCCGCACAATCTGAGCCCAGTTCCGATGGCGCCGGTCCAACGGCGTGCCGTTGATTACCGAGCGGTGATTCATCAGGTACAAACCGGTGTGCAGTGACGCACGACTCGGACCGCAAGGCGCAGCCTGGGCATAGTGGCAGGTAAAAATCACACCGTCGCGCGCAAGCGCATCGAGGTTCGGGGTCTGTACACATGCATGATCAAGGGCCGACAGGCAATCGGCCCGCCACTGATCTGCGGTAATCAGAAGCAGATTGCGCCTCACGGTGCGTTTGCCGCTGGACCAATTGTTGCTGGTATGGGTGCCGACATCGCTTCACTCTCACCGCCGTCTTAAGGGCAGTCAAATTGCATGCGCCTCCGGGCTTTGTCAAAGAATCTAACGGCACCCGTTCTAACACACTTGTGTCAAACTTCACCAGGCGTCTCAGCTTTAGTGACAGGAACATAAATGCAACCCATCAAGATGCTGGCACTGGATCTGGACGGCACACTTGCCGTGGACGACCACAAGGTTATGCCGGCAACCCGACAGGCACTGGACGCCCTGCACAGGTCGGGTGTGGAAGTGGTGATCGCAACGGGCCGTCGCTACCGCACCACAAAGTATGTGATCGGCAACCTCGGTCTTGACGTCTTCGCCGTCTGTAACGGTGGCGCGCTGGTTAAAAATCACGCCGGGGAAACCCACCACGAAACAACCTTTGCCACCGATCAGTTCGATTCGCTGGTTCATATCGCACGCTCGCTGGGCCTGTCGATCTTCGGGCAACGCGACGCCCATGGCC
>JAQBYL010000159.1 GCA_027622495.1 Pseudomonadota bacterium | reverse complement strand
AGGGTGCGTGGCACACCTGCAACACCAATGGCGGTGAAAATGGAGGCATACAACAAACCATAAATACCTGTCGCTCGCGCCACCGCCAGCAAAGCTGGCCAGCCGCTGTAACGGAAGATGGCCCGATACAGCCCCGACACGACAAAGATGGGCAGCGCAATCCCGATGGAAACCGCAGCGGTGAGCAAAGCATTGCCAGACAGCACGACAAACTCACCCAACCGTAGGTAGTAAGCCAGCCAGACGGTTAAGACGCACATCGCGACATCAAGCGCCAAGACAATAAAGCGTTTGGCCCATCGAGGCAAGGCCAAGATGGGCACTACCAGTTTAAACAGAGATTTTTTCATGGTGTGCAGCCCCCTGAGTTCTCAAGATGGTATGCGCTTTTCTTCAATGTGACACCCCGTCTCGTGCCAAGACCTTCAACGCCGTCATCCACAGTATCTTCAGATCGAACATCAGCGACCATCGCTGTAGATACTCCGCGTCCAGTTGAACTTTTTGAGAAATCGGCAGCTCATCTCTTCCGTTGACTTGCGCCCACCCGGTCAGACCAGGCACCAATTCGTGAACCCCCGTATCGGTTCGCATGGCGATCAGATCATCCTGGTTGAAAAGGGCTGGACGAGGACCCACAAAGCTCATGTCGCCTTTCAGGATGCTCCACAACTGGGGCAACTCGTCCAGGCTAAATTTGCGCAGAAACGAACCAATCGGCGTTAGCCATTGGTCTGGGTTCTGCAGCAAGTGTGTGGCCACCGCCGGGGTGTCGATGCGCATGCTGCGGAATTTGGGCATTTTGAAAATGCGATTGCGGCGTCCCACCCGGTCGCCCCAATAGAGCGCTGGTCCTGGCGAAGTTAGTCTTACTGCCAGCGCTACAATCAGAGTGGGCAGCATTAGGAACATAGCGGCCACCAACACCAACACCAAGTCAAATAATCGCTTCATTGGCGAAACCCCTCAGCCGCGCGAAACAGCCCTTCATCGACTGACACAGGCGGGGCCCAACCCAAGAGTTGGCGGGTCTTAGTGATGTCACATTGCAATGACCCACACAGGCGCTGATAAATACCAGGTTTTCTTAAGACCGCAGCTCCGAGTTTTAGCAGCCTAGGTGGCATGTAGAACAAGCGTGCAGGGTGACCCATTGCGGATCCCATGCGCTTGAGCAAGTCTGCCGTTGAAAGGTCTTCACCGTCACTCACCAGGAATGTCTGGTTTGCGGCTGCAGGGTGGTTCAAGCAAGTCACGATCAGGTCGATCAGGTTGTCAAGAGCCACCAGGCTACGGCGGTTTTGGGTCACAGCAGCCAATGGCAGCGGTACACCTCGAGCCAGCCAGCGCATCAAGGATTGGAAATTGGCCTTGACTCCAGGCCCGTATACCAGCGGAGGGCGGATGATCACCACCTCCATGCCTGTTTCTGAGGCAATCTGTCGGAGCAACTGCTCGGCCTCGTGCTTGGAAATTCCATACGGGTCTTCTGGTCTAGACACATCATCGGCGGTGATGGTTTTACCCACTTCAGTGAACTCACCGTTTACCTTGATGGAACTCAGAAAAACAAAGCGCCTCACCCCTGCGGCGGCCGCCTGGCGTGCGAGAGCGGCTGTGCCTTCGACATTCACGCGACGAAATTCAGCCAAAGGGTCTGAACTCTTGTCGTTTATTACGTGGGCACGGGCTGCACAATGCACGACCTGCCGAATTTTTTCGAGTGCGAAAGACCAATCAGTTCTTGATGAAATTTCCTGAACATCAATTGCTCCAGTGTTTCTTGATCCAGCAGGCCATAACCTAACAGCACTAAGAGCTTGATTACCATTTTTAGCTATCTTTGAGCAAAGCGCCGAACCGACGAATCCATTAGCACCCGTTACAAGTACAGTCATGAAATTAAACCGCAGATCAAATGATGATTCAAACTAATTCTCAACCAGAAACTATATTCTCGGAAATTTCAACATACATAAAAAAGCCACATCATGCCGCATCAATTCATGATTTAGGTCAATGATAAGATAAGTTACGCCGTCTCTGAAACCGGCAATCATTTTGAGAGGTTAGCATGTGTTGAGCACATATTTACTTCCTAAACCTCAACTAAATTTCAAGATTCGCCTGTCTGGTAGCCATCTGGGTTCATAATTTGCCAACGCCAAGCTTCGCGCATCATGGTGGATAGATCGCGTTTAGCGGTCCAGCCCAGTTCTAGGGCGGCTTTGGCGCTGTTGGCGTAGCTAATGGCAACGTCCCCGGCGCGGCGCGGCGCCAGACGATAGGGAACCGTGCGGCCACTAGCGGCCTCAAAAGCCCGCAAGATCTGCAACACGCTGTAGCCTTGTCCAGTGCCCAAATTCCAAACTTGTACGCCAACGCGCGATTTTTTGGCTTTCAGTGCCGATAACGCAGCCAGATGACCTTCGGCCAGATCCATAACGTGAATGTAGTCGCGCACACCGGTGCCATCAACGGTGGGGTAGTCGTAGCCAAACACCACCAGTTCCGGCAGCTTACCCATCGCAACCCGGGCAATGTAAGGGAGCAGATTATTGGGAATGCCACGCGGGTCTTCCCCAATCTGGCCAGTTTCGTGCGCACCCACAGGATTGAAGTAGCGAAGGAGCGCCACTCGCCAGCGCGGGTCTGACGCAGCCAAGTCGCCCAGCACCTGCTCAGCAATCAACTTGCTGCGGCCATATGGGTTAATGGTTTGGCCAACAGGCTGGTCTTCGGTAATGGGCACGGTGACCGGGTCGCCATACACCGTGGCCGACGAACTAAACACCAGCGTGAACACGCCCGCCGCCTCCATGGCCTTGCATAGGGTAACGGTTCCTTCCACGTTATTACTGTAGTAGAGCAGCGGCTGGGTCACGCTTTCCCCCACAGCCTTGAGACCCGCAAAGTGAAGTACCGCCTGAACTGGGTGCTGGGCCAGCAGTTGGTCTAGCAGGACACGATCGCGAATATCGCCCTCTACAAAAA
The DNA here is from genome assembly GCA_027622495.1 of Pseudomonadota bacterium. Taxonomy (GTDB): domain Bacteria; phylum Pseudomonadota; class Gammaproteobacteria; order Pseudomonadales; family Azotimanducaceae; genus JAQBYL01. The sequence goes on along the minus strand of JAQBYL010000159.1, from coordinate 5,570 downwards.
TTGGCGCACGCCCGGCCATCTGCGCCACCCGCTTCAGTGATTCGGACGACGCATTACACAGGTTGTCCAACACCACAACGTCAAACCCCGCTCGCAACAGAACTAACGTTGTGTGCGAACCGATGTAACCGGCACCGCCGGTGATGAGGAATTTCATTGATTGAGTCATCGAGCTTGGTTTTTCTCTATAGTTAGTGCCAGAAAGCAGCACTTCACCCACCTCCACGTTTACCCCATACCCTAACGCCGCCCTCTTCACCTATAACTCCGTTCCCCGATATCATGCCCTCAGTCATGCTGGCGTTGACATCCAGGTAGTCATAGTCCTCGGCGGCGGTATGGTGGCTCACCTCCGCGCTTCATTTTACCATTGCGCCCTCGCCCATGAGGGTTTTAGTACCTACGATAACGCCTGCCATCACGGCGGACCCTACGCCCAAACGGGCACTGGGTGACACAAAGACCTGAGAGCGGACCACACTTACAAAATCAAAAACCGCTGCCGTCAATTGCAGCAGAAACTTCGCGAGTACGACATTATTACCTATAGTCGCCATGGCAGTGTCAGCCACGGCCAGATGGTTTAACCACCCGGCTTGCCCTGATAGAGCGCACGTCGATGGCGATGCTGATGGTAGCCACTGGGGCTGACCTCCAGTTGTTCACGCAACATCGATTCAGGCCAAGCCCGGTGGTATCGATCGATGAAAGCGTACTTCACGTGGATTGCTTCGCGAAGTGCGCTGCGGCTTTTTTAAAGGTATCGAACCCCATCTTGGTCTTGGCCAGCTCCGCTCGCAAGCGGGCCAACACCATCTGCTCGGGCGTCACCGGCTTGGTACCCGGCCCACCCAGTCGCCTTCGCGATGAGCTTTGAGCCAGTTATGCAAGGTCTGGTCTGGTAGGCTCAAGATGGCTGTGGTGGCCGCTATGATCTGTCCTGCGCCAATGAGTCTGACTGCTTCCAGCTTGAATTCCAGCGTATACCGAGCCTGGTTTATCTTTCCCATAAAACCTCCCATGAACAAGATTATGCATCTCGTTATGGAATCCGCTTTTCGGGGGCAAGGTCAATTCACAAAATTTCTTGCCAACGAATGCCGTAGCACCTATTACCAAAACACTCAGGTCAGCACCATCTCGCGTCAGTCGGCAGGCCGTTCATTAACTGCTCGTGCGTCCCCCCGCTCCCGAACTATTTCTTCTAACCAGTTCTCCAATCGACTGATCAGCATATTCCTGTCAAACTCCTCGGCACAAAGCGAGCGCCCACGCTCGCCCATATTGCGTCGCGCCTGTGACGTTAGCGCCGCCATCTGCTCGACGATTTTCGCCAGCCCCGCCCCGTCCCCGGCGGCGCACACCAAGCCGGCTTGGGCTTTGCGCACAATGCTTGCTCCCTCACCATTCAACATTGCCAATACAGGTTGATCCGCAGCAAGATAGGACTGGATCTTCCCGGGGATTGTCATTGCAAATACCGATTCATCTTTCAGGCTGACCAGCAACGCATCAGCATGTGCAAAAAAGCCTGGCATCTGCTCAAGAGGTTGCCTACCCACCATGATCACCCGAGCATTCAACCCTCTGGCGGCAACCTGTTCACGAACCCAACCGGCCATTCTTCCTTCGCCGACGATGATCCATCGGATGTTCTCGCGCTCACGAAGGCATTCAGCGGCATCAAGAATGGCAGGGAAGTCTTGCGCCTCGCCGATATTGCCTGCAAAGAGCACTGTGAACACCCCATGCGCTGCGGGCACCTGGCTCGCTGGCGTGACCTTACCGTCGGAAAAAACTGCTTCTGCCCAGGCTGGGAAATATTCGACGCGACGATCCACCGGCGTATAGCGTGCAATGTCTTCGACAAAACTTTTCGACTGAGCTAGGATCAGATCGCAATGCCGGTAAACTAGTCTGACCAGCCGCTCCACGGACTGTAAAATCCACTGCTGCCTGACCACACCGACAGCTCGCAGCGTTTCGGGCCAGAGATCCAGCACCCAGAAAACCTGAGACACCCCCTTGAGCCATCGCATCCACGCCGAGGGAATCCCGACCGTGATGGGTGAAGGCCCAAAGGTAAAAATCACATCAAACGGCTCCCTACGAAGCCTCCACCCCCCCCAGATGCAGCCTGAGAACGCGAAGCTGGCATAGTTCAGCAGCAGACGAAGCCTGCCCCGGCCACGGAGCAGGATCGGAACCCGAACAATCTTGGCACCAAGATAATCCTTGTAGTCATTGGGCCTGTTCCGGTACTCCGGAAGCAAAGTCCCATCAGGATAATTTGGACGCCCTGTCAATACCGTCATCTGATGGCCCCGTTTGACCAACTCGGCCACGAGTTCGTTAATGCGGAAGTTTTCCGGCCAGAAATATTGGCTGATGACGAGAATTTTCAATGCAGACAGATCAATACCGTTTCCACACTGTCCGGTTCACGTAATCCGTATAGCTCAGGATCAACCGCAGCACCTTGTCCGACACATTAGGCATGTCGTAGTCGTCCACCAGCCTCAACGTGCGCACACCGCCGCGCGCCTGATCCTCGAGCACTGCCAGCGCCTGCAAGATGCGCTCCACCTCCAGACCGACCATCATCACTGCCGCCTCTTCCATTCCTTCCGGGCGTTCGTGACTCTCACGCAGATTGAGCGCAGACAAATTTAGCAGCGAAGACTCTTCGTTGATCGTGCCGCTGTCCGACAAAACTGCCTTGGCATTAAGTTGCAACTTGTTGTAGTCGGAAAACCCCAGAGGTTTGAGCAGGCGGACCAGCGGATGAAAGACCGTCCCGGCCGCGCTGATCCGCGTCTGGGTGCGAGGATGCGTAGAGACGATCAGGGGTAGGCCATAGGCATCGGCAAGGCTGTTGAGCAGAGTCACCAGCTTTGCGTAATTGCTCTCAGCCTCGATATTTTCTTCCCGGTGTACGCTGACGACGAAAAATTGGCCCGCCTCCAGACCCTCCCGCACCATCACATCGGACGCCTCAATGCGCGGCCGATAATGGTCGAGCACTTCCTTCATCGGGCTTCCGGTCTTAATCACCAGATCGGGCGGCAACCCTTCTCTCATCAGATATTCCCGGGCAATCGAGCTGTAAGTCAGGTTGACGTCTGCAGTGTGGTCGACGATGCGGCGGTTGATCTCTTCGGGCACGCGCATGTCGAAGCACCTGTTACCCGCCTCCATGTGGAAGGTCGGAATCTTTCGCCGCTTGGCTGGCAGCACGGCCATACAGCTGTTGGTATCGCCGAGAACGAGCATCGCATCGGGGTTTTCGGCCGCCAGAACGCCGTCAACGGAGATGATCACCTTCCCGATGGTTTCGGCACCGTTCACCCCAGCAGCATTGAGAAAATGATCTGGCTTGCGTATCGCCAGATCGTCAAAAAATATCTGGTTCAGCTCGTAATCATAGTTTTGACCAGTGTGAATCAGCACATGATCGCAATATTGGTCAAGCTTCGCAATCACCCGCGAAAGGCGGATCAGTTCCGGACGCGTTCCTAGGACAGTGGCAACTTTGAGTTTTTTCATTCGACAGGTATGCTAAAAGTATCGGGGTTGGCGCGATCGAACAGTTCATTGGCCCACAGCACGACCACCATTTCGGCATCACCGACATTGGTGATGTCGTGAGTCCAGCCTGGAATGGTCTCGACGATTTCCGGCTGTTCATCGGAGGTTTCAAGTTCATGCCGTTCTCCAGTCAGAAGCTGGCGAAAGCGAAACCTAGCACGCCCTTTCACCACCAGAAATTTCTCATTCTTCGAGTGATGATAGTGCTTGCCGCGCGTGATGCCAGGCAAGGCTGTGAAAAAAGAGATCTGGCCGGAGGTTGGAGTCTTCAGCATTTCGCAAAATACGCCGCGTACATCCCGATGCACCGGCACCCGGTAGGAAAAACGACTCGTCGGCAGGTAACTCAGATACGTCGAATACAGAGCCCGGTGATACCCGAGTCCGACATCACCGACCATCAAGCTGTCGTGTCCTCTGTGAAACTCCTGCAAATCATGCGCCAGCTCACCGACTGTCGTTTTGTAGACTGGGGCTACTGTCCCGTAGATCTCGCCAGTCAGCCCGTTCTTAAACATGCGAATCAGATCGTGAACCAGATCGTCCACATAAATCAACCGCAATTGGCGTGAAGCATCATGGATGCTGACCTGGAGACCATTTGCAATATTGTGGCAAAAGGTCGCAACCACCGAGTTGTAGTTCGGACGGCACCACTTGCCAAACACGGCTGGTAATCGCAGGATTTTCACTGATACGCCTGCACGCTTACCATAGTCAATGACAATTTTTTCAGCCTGCTGCTTGCTGCGTGCGTAAGGGCTTTCGTTTTCCCCCACCTGGGAAGAAGAGGAAAAAACAATGGGCAGGATTTTCCCCGTCTGTTCCGCAAGCTCGCAAAGGCGCCGGGTCAGACCGCAATTGATCTCTTCGAATTCTATTTCAGTCCGCGGGCGGTTCGCGCCCGCGAGATGACACACTCCATCGGCTTCTCGAAGTAGGGCCAAAAGCATGCTCTCATCCGAATCACGCCCAAAGGCAAGGGCCTGGTGACCTTGCTCAGCCAGTTGCAGGGCGAGGTTTTGCCCTATGAATCCACGGGTACCGGTCACCAATATTTTCATTGGATCAAGCCATCGCCTGCGCAGATTTGCCGTGCAACAAGGCCTGCATGTAGTCCAGCTTGAGTAGCAACTTCGCCATCGCCTCCTCGTCCAGGCGCGTAGTGTTGTGCGAGTTGTAATCGGTGCTAGCGGTGATACGGGCTTCGCCCTGCTCGACGAATTTTCCGTAATTGAGGCCACGGAGATCGGGCGGAATGCGGAAATAACGGCCCAGGTCTTCCGCATAGGCCATTTCCTCCCTACTCAGAAGGGTTTCATAGACTTTTTCACCATGCCTCGTGCCGATCACCTGGACAGGATGATCCGGCTTCTTTAGCAGTTTCAGCATGGCCTGCGCCAATGTCTGTATCGAAACCGCCGGTGCTTTCTGCACAAAGATGTCACCATTCCTGCCGTTTGCAAACGCATACAACACTAGATCGACGGCATCTTCCAACGTCATCATGAAGCGGGTCATCTGGGGGTCGGTGATGGTGATGAGCTTGCCCGAAATGATCTGCTCCGCAAACAAGGGGATCACCGAGCCGCGCGAGGCCATCACATTGCCGTAGCGGGTACCGCAGACGATGGTACCCCCCTCCAGCAAGCTGCGCGACTTGGCCACCATTAGCTTTTCCATCATCGCTTTTGAAATTCCCATGGCGTTAATGGGGTACACCGCCTTGTCGGTGCTCAGGCAGATCACGCGGCTCACGCCGGCTTGCACCGCTGCTTCAATGACGTTCTCGGTGCCGAGGATATTGGTCTTCACCGCCTCCATCGGGTGGAATTCACAGGAAGGCACCTGCTTCAATGCAGCCGCGTGAAAGACATAGTCCACTCCGGTCATCGCCCCCCGCATGCTGCCGATATCTCGCACATCCCCGAGATAGAACTTCAGCTTGGGATGATTGAATGCGATGCGCATGTCATTCTGTT
>JAQBYL010000158.1 GCA_027622495.1 Pseudomonadota bacterium | reverse complement strand
TACTACGAAGGTGTACTTCGCTCTACGGGACGGTGGTTGGGTCTTTCCAGTACGGTGCTTTGAGCTTCTGCTTATACAGCTTGCCGGTCTGGTGGCGTGGCAGACTTTCGTGAAAGTCTACCGACCGCGGACACTTGAGGTGCGCAAGCCGCTGCCGACACCATTCGATGAGGTCCGCTTCGCTGACGTCGGCGTCCTTGACCAGGCTGACCGCGGCTTTGACCTGTTCGCCGAATTCCGCATCCGGTATGCCGAATACGGCGGCATCTGCCACTTGCGGGTGGATCACCAGCACGTCTTCGATCTCTCGCGGATAGACGTTGACCCCGCCGGTAATGATCATGTGCGAGGCGCGATCTGTGAGATACAGATAGCCTTCTTCATCAACCCGCCCGATGTCGCCGAGCGTGCTCCAGCCGTGCTGATTGTAGGCCCCTGCGGTTTTTGCCTGGTCCTTGTAGTACTCAAAGCGCGGTCCGCCGGAGAAATAGACGTGCCCCTCCTGGCCCGCTGGCAGATCGTTGCCGTCTTCGCCGGTGATGTGCAATGTGCCGAGAATCGGTTTGCCGACCGATCCGGGATGTTTCAGCCACTCGTCGGGACCAATGGCCGTCTGGCCGTTGCCTTCTGTGCCGGAGTAATACTCATGAACGATGGGTCCCCACCAGGCAAGCATCTGACGTTTGATTTCCTGCGGGCAGGGCGCCGCCGCATGGATTGCCACACGATGACTCGCAAGATCATACGCCTGGCGGGTTTGCTGCGGCAGTTTTAACAGGCGCACGAACATGGTCGGAACCCACTGGCTGTGGGTGACTTTGTACTGCTCGATCAACTCGAGACTCCTCTGCGCATCAAACCTCTCCATGATCACGCTGGTGCCGCCAACCCGACTGGTCATGTTGTTGTAGCGCAAAGGTGCCGAGTGATACAGCGGCGCGGGGGAAAGGTACACGGTGTCATCTGTCATGCTGTGCAGGGCAAGACGCTTTTTAAATAAGTCTGACACCGTTCCGGCGGGTGCTCCCGGCTGCACCGCACGCACCCCTTTGGGATGGCCGGTGGTTCCAGACGAATAGAGCATTTCTGCTCCTTCGAGGGGCGCATGAGCGAGTGTTCGTGACTCACCACTGATGGCATCGCGCCAGGTTTGCAGATCAATCTGGATCGGTTGCGGTGCGTTCACTACTTGGGCCTGCTGGGCGTGACTTGAGATCAGCAGCCTCGCATCGCAATCAGCCAGAATGTAGGCGATCTCACCCGCTTGAAACTGCACGCTGATCGGCGTGTAAAACAGCCCTGCCAGCTGACTTGCCCAGAACACGAGCATGGTGTCCAGGTGGTTTTCGGCAACAACGGCAATTCCGTCGCCGGGCTTAAAACCCAGCCGACGGAACAGATTTGCACCCTGAATGGCGTAGTCGGCCAGTTGCTGGTAGGTCACGCTCTGGTCTTGGTAGATCCAGGCGGGTTTGTCGGGTTGCCGGTCTGCCCAGACCAGCGGGTGGAGCTCTATTTTTTGCCTCCGTTGCGCGGGAACTGCACCGGAAACGGGGTGACTTTTTCACCGATGGAATTGGTGATCTTTGCAACGCCTTCTTTTTCGACTTCGTCGATGCGCACGATAGCGTGCATGGGGATGAAACTGCGCTCCACACCGTGGAACTCGTTTCGCAGCTTCTCTTCGCTCGGATCAATCACCATCTGCGAGGCCTTGCCGAAGATATAGTCCTCAATTTCCACAAAACCGTACAGATCACTCTGGTAAACCGAATGGCAGTAAACCTCAAATATCTGCCCCTGGTTGTGGAACAGCACCTTATAGATGTGTTTTTGATCCTCGCTCATGCCTTTCGACCATATTGACTGGAGGCTCACTTTACCGTTTTTTTAACGATTGTCGATTTGCCTGCGCGCGCGTATGGTTCCTGGCCTCGCAAACACACCTTACTCATAGAAAAGTGGCTAAAGTCTTCGTCAAAACCCACGGCTGTCAGATGAACGAGTACGACTCCTCGCGCATGCTCGATCTGCTGCGCGTTGAGCAGGGCTATGAAGTCACACTGAAAGAAGACGAAGCCGACCTGGTTCTGCTGAACACCTGCTCAATCCGCGAAAAAGCCCAGGAAAAAGTCTTTCACCAGCTGGGTCGCTGGAGACTTCTAAAATTACAGCGTCCCGATCTGCTGATCGGCGTGGGCGGCTGTGTGGCGAGTCAGGAAGGCGAGGCGATCCACAAGCGCGCACCCTACGTTGACCTGGTGTTTGGTCCCCAGACCCTGCATCGACTGCCTGAAATGGTGGAGCAGGCGAAGGCGCGCAGTGGCCGAGCCATCGTTGATATCAGCTTTCCGGAGATCGAAAAATTTGATCGTCTGCCAGCGCCAAAGGCAGACGGGCCCACCGCATTCGTGTCGGTGATGGAAGGGTGCAGCAAGTACTGCAGTTTCTGCGTGGTGCCCTACACGCGCGGTGAGGAAGTCAGCCGACCGGTTGCTGATGTCATGCGTGAAGTAGTCCGGCTTGCCGAGCAAGGTGTGCGGGAAGTGAATCTGCTGGGCCAGAACGTCAACGCCTATCGCGGTGCCATTGATGACGACCGGGCGGATCTCGCGGAACTGATCCACTATGTGGCGCAAGTCGAGGGAATTGACCGGATCCGGTACACCACCTCTCATCCGGTGGAGTTCACTCAGACGCTGCTTGATGCCTATGCGAGCATCCCGGAACTGGTTAATCACCTGCACCTGCCGGTGCAGAGCGGTTCTGATCGGGTGCTGGCTGCCATGAAACGCGGGCACACGGTGCTCGAATACAAATCGAAGCTGCGCAAACTGCGTGAAATCCGCCCCGACATCAGTCTTTCGTCGGATTTCATTGTGGGGTTTCCTGGCGAAACCGATGCCGATTTCGAAGCCACCATGAAGCTCATCCGCGATATCGGTTTTGACCTGAGTTACAGCTTTATCTACAGCCCCCGACCCGGAACCCCGGCAGCATCATTGCCGGATGAAACCCCCGAAGCGGTCAAGAAGCATCGACTGGCTATTCTGCAGGACCAGATCAGGCTGCAGACCGCAGCGATCTCCACCGCCATGATCGGTAAAACCGAGCAGGTGCTGGTAGAAGGTGTCAGTAAAAAAGAGCCGGGGCAGCGGCAGGGGCGAACCGAAAACAACCGGGTGGTGAACTTCGCAAGTCACGACAGCAGTCTGATTGGTCAGTTTGTGCCGGTGGAAATCACCCAGGCGTTACCCAACTCTCTGCGCGGCAAACATCGGGTGTGAGGTTCTGCCGGTCGTAATTGCACCGTCAGATCGGCGCAAACCAGTACAAAACAGTATTTGACAGGCTGGTGCGCATAATTATGCTTAAGATCAACCAGCCCCATCGGGAATGTATTGAGTCAAGACAATCAGCGGGAAGCAGATTCCCGGATCGTACCGTTTACCAGGAAGGTCACCTTAGAGCCCAACAGCACCGGGCGCCTTGCATCTCTATGCGGGCCCTTCGACGCGAATCTCAAACACCTTGAACGCCGCCTGGGGTTGCATATCCGCAACCGCGGGAATGATTTTCAGATCAGTGGTCCCAAGGCACGGGTGGTTGCAGCCGCGGCGTTATTGTCTCAGCTTTATCGCGAAACCAGTGAACGGGAGAGTATCGACCCCGATATGGTGCACCTGTTTCTGCAGGAGTCGGGCGTCGACGATCTGATTGCCCGCGAGGTGGCAGCAGAAGGTGAAGCGACAGAGCAGGTGGACGGTGCGCCTGAACATGCCGAAATGGTCATCCGCACCAACCGCAAGAGCATCAAGCCGCGGGGTGCAAATCAGCGCCGCTATGTTCAACAGGTGCGTGATCACGACATCAGTTTTGGCATTGGCCCCGCGGGGACCGGCAAGACCTACCTTGCCGTCGCCTGTGCGGTAGAAGCACTCGACAGCCAGCAGGTTGCCCGAATACTGCTGGTGCGACCCGCCGTTGAAGCGGGTGAAAAGCTCGGTTTTCTGCCTGGTGATCTGTCGCAGAAAATCGATCCGTATCTGCGCCCCCTTTACGATGCCCTGTTTGAAATGATGGGCGTCGAGCGGGTCAACAAACTGATCGAACGGAACATCATCGAGGTCGCACCACTCGCCTACATGCGTGGTCGCACGCTGAACAATGCTTTCATTATTCTGGATGAAAGCCAGAACACCACCCGCGAACAGATGATGATGTTCCTGACGCGAATCGGTTTTGGTTCCACCGCCGTCATAACCGGTGACATTACCCAGATCGACCTGCCGCGAGGCGCGGTTTCGGGTCTTGTCAACGTGCGCAACGTGCTGCGGAATATTGACGGGATCGCTTTTCTGCACTTTTCGTCAAAAGACGTTGTGCGACATCCGCTGGTCCAGAAAATTGTTGATGCCTATGCGCGGCACAGCGATTCAAGGCAGGAGGACAATGCTGACCGCAATGCCAGTTGACGTGCAGATTGCCAGTGTTGTTGCCGATCTACCTGCGCTCAGCCGTATAAAAACCTGGGGCGACGCGGTGCTCAGGCATCCGGTTGTAAAACTCGATCCGGCGCACACAACGCTCTGTGTCCGGCTGGTCGATCAGGAAGAAAGCCAGGCGTTGAACACACGCTATCGCAACGTTGACAAGCCGACCAACGTGCTGAGTTTTACCGCTGATGTCTCTTTACCTGATGAACGGATCCTCGGCGATGTTGTGATCTGCACCCAGGTGGTCGGACGCGAGGCGGTCGAACAGAACAAGAGCAGCGATGATCATTATGCTCACATGGTTGTGCACGGTACGCTGCACCTGCTGGGGTATGATCACCAGCGTGATGAAGATGCGGCACATATGGAACAATTAGAAATCGATATCTTAAGCGACCTCGGTGTGCTCAATCCGTACCAGACGTAATGAGTGAGCAAATCCCTCCTGAGAAGTCTACCCGTACCCTGATGGCGTGGTTGTCTGACCTGTTCAGCGATGAGCCGGAGAATCGCAGTGAACTGATGGAAATGTTGCGCGATGCCGCAAATCGTCAACTGATGGACGGCGAAGCACTGAACATCATCTTTGGTGCGTTGCAGGTCTCTGACATGCATGCCCGGGACATCATGATTCCGCGCTCACAGCTTAGTTACATTCCCGCTGGCAGTAAGATGCATGAGCTTCTGGAAATCGTCATCGATTCCAAACATTCCCGGTTTCCGGTGATTGGCGTCGATATGGATGATGTCAAAGGCATCCTGCACGCCAAGGATCTGCTGCCGCTGCTGCTCGAAGCCGATCAGAACTTCGACATCAAAGATCACATCCGCGTTGCCACAATCATTCCTGAAAGCAAACGCCTGAACGTGTTGTTGCAGGAGTTCAGAGCCACGCGCAACCATATGGCTGTGGTGGTGGACGAGTACGGGCATGTATCGGGGGCTGTCACCATCGAGGACGTTCTCGAGCAGATCGTCGGTGAAATCGAAGACGAGCACGATGTCGATGACGACAGCTTCGTCAAAAAGCTCGAAGAAAATCTGTACAACGTCAAAGCCAGTACCACCATCGAAGATTTCAACGAGTACTTTGATGGCAAGTTTGATGAAGATACGTTCGATACGATTGCCGGTATTGTATTGAAAGCGTTTGGTCATCTACCCGACCGCGGTGAGTCTGTGACGCTCGATGACTTTCACTTTGAGGTGTTAAGTGCTGACTCGAGGCGGTTGCGGCTGCTTCGCGTCAAGCGGGTTACATGAGGCTCGATGACCGGCGACTCTTCTGGGTCGTCTGGGTTGTTCTCTGCGGCGCACTCCTGCCGCTGTCTTTGTCGCCCATAGATTGGTGGCCGCTGGCGTTTGTGTCCATTGGCGGCTGGTTCTATGCGTTGCATCGCGGCGTTCTGCCTGCCTGGCTCTCCGGTTGGTTATATGGTGCTGGCAAGTACGCTGTTGGCGTTTCGTGGGTCTACGGAAGCATCCACGAGTTCGGAGAAGAAACTGTACTGGTGTCGGGTCTTCTGGTGGCGTTGTTTGTTGCAGGGCTGTCGCTTTTTTCCATGGTCCAGGCCTGGATGTTCAAGCTCGCATCGAGCACATCACTTGTGCGCAATGCGTTCAGCTTTGTGGCTGTGTGGGTGGTTGCAGAGTGGCTGCTTACCTGGTTTCTAACCGGGTTCCCCTGGTTGTTGCCGGGTTACGCGGTCATCGATACAACGCTGGTTAACTTTGCACCGGTGGCTGGGGTGCTGCTGGTCAGCGCGATCGTGGTTCTGATCGCCTGCAGCGCGGTGGTGGTGCTTGCGGGTCCGCAACGGATCCGCTTCGCAACACTGGTCGTTGGTCCGTGGCTGGTTGCTTTAAGCCTTGGCCAGATTGAGTGGGTTCAACCGGTTGAGACCCGAACTGCGGCACTGGTGCAGGGTAATGTTGCGCAGGGCAGCAAGTGGGACTTCGAGAACCGCCAACCGATTGTGCGGCGCTACCTGAAACTCAGTGATCCGCACTGGGACGTGGATGTGCTGGTGTGGCCTGAAGCAGCAATCACCTATTTTGAGCACGAGGCCACGGCTCTGCTCGATGAACTGGATCGTCGTGGCCGGCAGACGGGTGCCGCGCTGGTCATGGGGATTGCATCGGTCGAATTCCTTCCGGGAGGTGACTACACCATGCACAACACCGCCATTTCTTTAGGGGCGGGGGCTTCCCGTAATAACCGCAGTCGCTACATCAAGCGCCATCTGGTTCCCTTTGGTGAATACGTGCCGCTTCAAGACATGCTGCGGGGACTGATCAGCTTTTTTGATCTGCCTATGTCGGCGACTCAACCCGGGCCCATGCACCAACCCCCGCTGGTCATCGGTGACCTGAAGGCTGCCATGGCCATCTGCTATGAAGTGGTGTACTCAGAGATGATGCGTGCACCGGCGCGCGAAAGTGATGTTCTGATAACCGTTACCAATGACACCTGGTTCGGAACCAGCATCGGCCCGTGGCAGCACATGCAGATGGCGCGTATGCGCGCGGTTGAAAACGGCCGCTGGCTGTTGCGTGGCACCAATAACGGTGTGTCTGTGATCGTTGATCATCACGGCCAGATCAGTCACACCATGCCTCAATTTGAGGAGGGGGTGTTACGCGGTGATTTCCAGGTGATGCAAGGCAGCACCCTGTTCAACCGCTTCGGTCACGGCTGGCTGGTGGCGTTATCGCTGCTCGGCTGGGGCCTTGCGGGCGTAATTCAGAGAGTTCGGAGGGTTCACAGCCGCTGATTGCCGATCCGTTTTTGATGCGGTGCTTGGCGGGCAGGGATGGTATCCTTCTGCGCTTCTTTTTTTGTGATCGGTAGCCCTTCGATGACCTCGGCATACAACCCAGCGCAGGTTGAACAGAGCGCGCAGCAGGCCTGGAATGACGCCCGCAGTTTTGTGGCGGATGACTCAGCGGATGCGCAGAAGTATTACTGCCTGTCGATGTTTCCTTACCCCAGTGGTCAGCTGCACATGGGTCACGTGCGGGTCTACACCCTCGGTGATGTGATCAACCGCTACAAGCGCATGAAAGGGTTCAACGTTATGTACCCGATGGGTTGGGATGCGTTCGGCTTACCGGCAGAAAATGCTGCCATCAAGAATCAGATCCCACCGGCGGTCTGGACGATGAAGAATATCGCCCACATGCGTGACCAGGTGCGCAGCCTCGGGATGGGCATGGACTGGAGCCGGGAATTTGCCACCTGCGAGCCTGAATACTATCGGTGGGAACAGTGGTTTTTTGTAAAGCTGTTTGAGAAAGGCCTGGTCTATCGCAAGAAATCCTTCGTCAACTGGGATCCCGTTGATCAGACCGTGCTCGCGAACGAACAGGTGGTGGACGGTCGCGGCTGGCGGTCGGACGCGTTGGTGGAACGACGCGAAATGAAGCAGTGGTTTGTTAAAATCACTGCTTACGCCGATGAACTGCTCGACCAGCTCGATCAGATGCCGGGCTGGCCGGATTCGGTCAAAAACATGCAGCGCAACTGGATTGGTCGCTCAGAAGGTGTGGAGATCGACTTTCCCGTCAACACTCCCGTCAACACCCCCGTCAACACTCCCGTCAATGCGGGTGAGCCCGCTGAATCTCTGCGTGTCTACACAACGCGGCCCGATACGCTTTTAGGTGCTACCTACGTGGCCGTTGCAGCTGAACATCCACTGGCACAGCGGGCTGCTGCCGCCGACAAACGCGTCGCTGATTTTGTTGAACAGTGTAAAAACGTCAAAGCCGCAGAGGCTGACCTTGCCACGCAGGAGAAAGCGGGCGTCAAGACGGCGCTGACTGTAAAGCATCCGCTGACTGACGAACCGCTACCGGTGTGGGTAGCCAATTTTGTGCTCATGGAATACGGTTCAGGGGCGGTTATGGCAGTCCCCGGGCACGACCAGCGGGACTGGGAGTTTGCGCACAAGTACGGGATCGAAATCAAGCAGGTGATCGAGCCGATTGGCGAGGGCAGTGCAGATCTTACTGCGGCTGCCTTTACCGATCATGGGCGACTGGTTAATTCCGGTGAGTTTGACGGTCTGAATTTTGACGACGCATTTGCGGCCATCGTTCAGGCGTTGGCTGACAAACAACTGGGTGAACGCAAAACCAATTTCAGACTCAGAGACTGGGGCGTGTCGCGCCAGCGGTATTGGGGTTGCCCGATCCCGATGATTCATTGCGAGTCTTGCGGTCCGGTTGCGGTTCCCGATACAG
>JAQBYL010000157.1 GCA_027622495.1 Pseudomonadota bacterium | reverse complement strand
TGGCGAGGGCGAACTGGCACTCCTTGGTCTGGTGCAGGCTCTGGAGGCCGGGCGGCCAACGGATGGTCTGCGAAATCTGCTCAGCCGTAATCTGCTCCACTCTGGTAAACCTACCCTGCACCCCCCATTTGACCCGCTCGACAATCTGCCGTTCATGGCCAGAGACATGCTGGGCGAGCGCTATGGTGTAGTCCACATGACCACCCAGCGCGGCTGCCCCTACCCCTGCACCTACTGTGCTGCGCGTCAGTTTTCTGATCTGTACGGCTCTTACGCTGACTATGGCAGGCGTCGCAGTCTGACCAGCGTGCTGAACGAATTACATGAGATCCGCAATAACGGCGAGTTGAATTACATCATCTTTCTGGATGACACTTTCACCATCAACCGCCGCTGGGTCACCGAGTTCTGTGCTGCCTTCGGCGATCAGTTTGCTACTCCGTTTTCGCTGCACGTGCGGGTCGAAACCGTCACCCCCGACATATTGCGGATGCTGGCCGCTGCAGGGTGTGCGCACATTACCTATGGTGTAGAAAGTGGCAGCGAGCGGGTGCGCCAGGAGATAATGAAACGCAACGCACCAAATCAGATGTTCCGCGACGTCTTCGCAGCAACGCGTGATGCGGGCATTCTGGTCACTGCAAACTACATCATCGGTACACCAGGCGAAACACGAGCCGAGGTGGAGGAAACTCTCGCTCTACACGACGAGCTTTCACCCGACGACTTCGGCTATTTCGTGTTTTATCCTTATCCCGGGACCGAGCTCTTCCACCAGTGCCGCGACAAGGGCTATCTGCCAGTCGACTACTACGAACGACCGGCAAACCATCGCGAATCGATCCTGACATTTCCATCGATGTCCAAGCAGGATATCGATGAGTACTATCAGCGCTTTACCGACGTACGCAAACGCGATCAGATCGCAAAGATGCGCACGTACAGTGTTGAACACAACCAGGACATGTCTTCATACGAAGCGGGCCTCGCTGAGCAGATCGAGAAGAGCGCGCACCAGGGATGACCTGCGCGGCTCATAGACCACGCGCGTGCTAGGATCAAAGCCATGACAAAACGACACGCATCACCTCAAACATCACCTCAGACGATCGATCTGCGGCCGGTAAACACCCACAAGCACTATCACGCGCACATCTACTTTGACGGGCGCAGTCTGGGGCTTGCGCGGGATCTGTGCCAGTCGGCGAAATCAGGAGAAACACATGTTCCACAAGTATAAGGTCGGTCTGGTTGCAGTGGGGCTGGCAGCTTTAGGCGCCTGTTCACAACCAACCCAGGAAACGCCACAAGCACAGCAGGCTCCCAGCCCAGCCGAGGCCACAGCATCGGTGCAGAGTGTTCACCATCATGCGCTGGTTCTCGATGCACACGCCGACATAGAAATCCCCGACAAACCCTCCCGCTACGCAGGCCCCGATGGAGTTTCACGGGTGGCGCCGGAAAAACTTAAAGCAGGTGGTGTGGACGCCGTAGTCATGGCGGTGGCCGTAGGTCCCGGCCCACGCGATCCGAAAGGTTATGCCGAAGCCCGCGCATTAGCCGATGAAAAGCTTGCCGCTATCCACGCGCTTGTGGCAGACCCATCAAACAATGCGATCCTGGCCAGGTCGGCGACCGATGTGATCACCGCCCACGAAGATGGCAAGACGGCAATTATCCTCGGCTTTCAGAATGCACGCATTCTGGGAACCCATGTGGAAACACTGGATGATCTGTACGCATCCGGGGTACGGGTGTTTGCTCTGACCCACATGGGCCACAACGATTTCGCCGATTCATCACGCCCGGTCTACAACGGTGAGACCAGCAGTTACGAACCAGATGCGGAACATGGCGGTCTGTCTGCGCTCGGCCGAGATGCCATCGCGCGGATCAATGGTCTTGGCGGTGTGGTTGACGTGTCGCAACTCTCGAAACAGGCGACCCTTCAGGTGCTGGACCTGTCAGTGGCACCAATCATCGCGAGCCACTCAAACGTTCAGGCGCTTTCGAACGTCAGACGCAATCTTTCTGATGAGGAGATTGATCGCATCGGTGCAACCGGCGGGGTGATCCATGTGGCAGCCTTCCGCGGCTATCTTTTCGATTCAAACGATGCTGATCTCGACCGCCGCATCAAAGAAGCCCGACAGACTGCCGGCTTACCGGACGCCTACGACTACCCTTATGAGCTGTACTGGGAGATCGAAGATCCAGACGTGCAACAGGCCTACATCGGGGCGATAAGCACTCTCCTTGGACCAGGCAGCATTGATGTGATGGTCGATCACATTAACTACATCGTCGACCGCATTGGCATCGACCACGTCGGCATCGGCAACGACTTCAACCACGGTGGCGGCATTGAGGGTTTTGATGACGCAAGTGGTGCCATGAACCTGACCGCCGTGCTGCTCGACAACGGTTACGACACAAGTGATATCGAAAAAATCTGGGGCGGCAATTTTCTGCGGGTGTTCAGCGAAGCCGAGCGGATCGCACAGGCAAAAAGTAACTAACCCTCGCGCCTCACCACTCGGTCGGTAGACCGTTTGCCAGATTCGCCGCGTTGATGAAGTCGTGCCAGGTATGACCTTCGGCAGCTGCCGCGATGATTTTTTGTTCATCCATGTGCAACCCGAGCCCTGGATCAGCTGAAATCGCTACCTTGCCATTACGGATCCGATACTGCTGCGCTGAGGTTTCAGTCAGGTAATAAGCTGCATTTCTGATTTCGTCTGCCTCGCCCTGCGAATTATAGTGCATGTCGTCACTGCACTCCTGAAAAAAGTAACGATCCGTTGTGACCCCCAGATGCACAGAGCAGGTGCGGTTAACCGGTCCGAGCGGTGCGTGAAACGTGAGCCCCACATCATAGGCCTCGGCCAACGCCGCCACCTTACGGCCCATGGTCGGCCCGATGTGACTGAGATCCGGTTGCAGTATGTCCACGCCACCTGTTTCGAGAGCCTGCCTGAACTGGTACAGATCGGTCAGGCGTTCGCCAAGCGCGATCTTGGAACTCGTGCGCGAATGCAGTTCCGCCAGGCAATGATAATTTTTCGGCAGTACCGGCTCTTCGTGAAACCACACATTGAACCGGTCGGTCTGCTCGATGGCACGTCGGGCTTCAGGCGGCTTGAGCCGGCCATGCCAGTCGAGAGCAATCAACGCATCCGGGGCCGCCTCGCGACACAGCCTCAGACGTTCAACGGCCTGATCAATTGAACCATCCACATCCACCGGCCCCATCGGCGGGCAGGCGTTCATCTTGAAGAATCTCTTACCGCCGGCATATTCGCTGGCAATCTGTTCAGCGGCTTTTGCGGGGGTTGCCTCGTTACCGCCGAACCAGGTGTAGGCGAGCGTTCCGTCAAGATCGCAGGCATTCCCTCCCCAGAGTTCGTAACAGGGTTTTGCCGCCCTCTTACCGGCGATATCCCACAGCGCCATATCGATGCCGGCAATCGCTGCCATGTGAACCGGACCACCATGGTAAAAAGTCTGGCTGTACAGTTTTTTCAGCAGGTGATTGATCCGTTTTGAATCCTGGCCGATAACAACGCCGTCGAGGCTCGACCAGAATTCGATCAGCGCAGCCACACTCTGGTGCTGCCCTTCGATCATGGGTTCACCCCAACCTTCAATCCCGGCTTCTGTACGGATCTTCAGGAACATCCATCGGGGCGCTACCTGATAGAGAGTCACATCGTTTATTCGATCGGGCTTCATCAGCTTTCGATTCTCAATGGCTCTGGCGAATGATCAGGCTGTCGCGTTCAGACGGCAGCGTGCGCAACTTCCAATGATGAGCCCCACGCAGATTGTCGGTGAATCTGGCCCTGCTGCGGGTGGCAACCGCATCGATTCCTAACCATTCGATGGGTTGCCAGAACATGGTCAGTTCCAATCCACTGCCGGAATGCTGCACGGCAACCATGCCCGGCATGGATTCCAACAGCTCGGCGGTTTTAACCAGTGGGCGCATCAGCAGGTCCGCACCAGTGATGGTGCCTTCGCTGGCGGATTGCGCACTGCCCAGCAGATCCAGATTACGTCCGAACACAACGATTTCTTCGATGACCTGCCGCCCGGCAGCATCAAGATACATACGGCTACATCGACCTCATCTCAGCCAGCTTACGGTACAGCACGCGCTCGCCAATGCCGAGTACGGCGGCCAGATCTTTTCTGGATCCACTGTAGTGCCGAAGCGCCTGCTGCAGGTAGCGGTGCTCGGCTTCCTTGAGCGACACGATCTCACCATCCGGCCGCACCTCGCTGGTCTGCTGACATTGCCTAGGCAGGTGTACCGCATGCACCACACCGTCATCGGCAAGCAGCACAGCACGCTCAACGATGTTCCGCAGCTCTCTCACGTTGCCCGGGAACGGGTAGTTGCGAAGGCAGGTCAGAGCGCTTTCATCGAATACGACGCTGCCTTTTCCAAGCCGTTTGAGGATGGTCTCGATCAGAATCGGTAGATCCTCCATGCGCTCACGCAGCGGGGGCAGTTCGATCTCGAAGACACCCATATGACTACGGGGGTGGATTCTGTCCTAAAAGACAGTCTCTGCCAGCCATGGTCAAGGGAAAAATGTGATGCCAACCCCCCCACATCGAAGCGTTCTTCGACCCCCCCACGTTCACCTATCCTCGAAACCCACGTGCACGCAGACCATCTCACCGCCGCAGACTATCTCAAATCCAAAGTCGGCGGCCGCACCGGCATTGGTGCAGAGGTCGTGCAGGTCCAGCAGATCTTCGGTGCCTTTTTTAATGCCGGGGGCGAGTTTGCCCGCGACGGGCGTCAGTTCGACATGCTGTTAAGCAGCGGGCAGACGCTTGCGCTGGGTGATCTGTTTTTTCACATTCTGGACTCACCCGGTCATACACCGGCCTGCGTAACTTATGTTTTTGAAGGTGCCGCCTTTGGGGGCTGTACCGTTCAATCAGGCGAATCCTCGAATTGGGCCTATGACCACAACCGACATTGCGTCTGATCCGGCCAACACAGACGTTGCGCAGCACAGTGATCGCTCGGCATGATATTGGGTCAGCCGTTTCGATCCTCTTACGCAAGGCGAACCTTAATGAACAACCGTAAAACACCAGCATCCATGCTCCGATCCGTCCTTGCTGCCGTTGCTGCCTCTCTGGCAGCAGTTCTGCTCCTTTCCGCAGCCTGGACCTACTCCCAGGACGCCGCATCGCCACCGCAATCGCTCAAGGTTGCACCACAGGTCACCCTTGCGGGCTTCATCGACCAGGTGCCGGCGGAGCAACTGCGCGAAAGCAATACGCTGGTGATCGACCTGCGCACCGCCGAAGAAGGAACTGCCGACGAGCAGACCAGGCTCACCCAGGCGGGTGTTTCATACGCCAACATTCCAATGGGGCGGGCGCCGCTGTCTTCAACACAGATTGCCGACTTTGAAGCGCTCCTTGCAGAGCATCCGGATCAGCCAGTCCTGATTCACTGTGCTTCGGGTAACCGGGCCGGTCTGCTGTGGGCCGTGCACATGATCAATCAGGGCACCGATGTGGAAGACGCAATCCAGCACGTCAGCCTGATTGCGAACCGGGAACCGGTTCATCAGGCAATACGTGACTACGCGCTGACAAAGGCGCAGTGATCGATGCAGGTGCACAGGGTTACCCCGCTCGAGCTCAAACACCTGCTCCTCGCTGAAGACGAACTCGCGCTGCTCGACGTGCGTGAGCAGGGCGCCTTTTCAAAAGCCCATCTGCTGTTTGCTGTTTGTGTGCCGCTCAGTCACCTTGAGCTGCTGATCGGCGAGCTGGTGCCGCGCAGGCACACGCGGGTGGTGATCGTGGATGAATCATCTGGCGAGGAGCTCGGCGTTCGCGCCATCGATCGGCTCAGCGAACTCGGCTACACCAACGTTGCTCTTCTGGATGGCGGGATCGACGGCTGGCGCGCGGCGGGTCAGGAACTCTTTTCCGGCGTCAACGTGCCGAGCAAGGCGTTTGGCGAATTTGTGGAGCACACCTACGAAACGCCGCGTCTGAGCGCCGCCGAAGTGCGCCAGATGATCGACGACGGACGCAACATGGTGATCGTCGATTCGCGGCCATACGGCGAATACCATCGCATGAACATTCCCACCGCAACCGACATGCCGGGCGCGGAACTGGCGTTTCGCATACACGACCTGGCCCCCGATCCGGAGACCTTCGTGGTGGTGAACTGTGCAGGTCGAACGCGCTCCATCATCGGCGCCCAGAGCCTGATCAATGCCGGTATACCCAATCCGGTGGCGGCGCTCAAAGATGGCACCATGGGCTGGCACCTGGCTGGGTTTGAACTGGAGAATGGTTCAACCCGCGAGGCTACGCTTCCGAGTGAGGACGGCAGGAAACAGGCCCTGGCTGCAGCAGCACGGGTGGCTGAGCGATTCGATGTGCAACAAGTCTCCGCCGCGACGGTCGATGCATGGCGCGCGGATCCGGATCACACGACCTATCTGTTGGACGTCCGCTCACCGGCTGAGTATGTGAGCGGTCATCTGCCTGGTTCTCGCAGTGCTCCCGGGGGCCAGCTGGTTCAGGCGACGGATGAGTATGTTGCGGTCAAGAACGCAAGGCTGGTGCTCGCCGACGATGTCGGGGTGCGCGCTACCATGACCGCCTCCTGGCTGATCCAGATGGGCTGGCAGAATGTGTTTGTGCTTGAGGGCGGTCTGGGATCGCAGCCGTTAGAAACGGGTGCGCGCAAGCAAGTACCGCTTGGCGAAATCGGTGCTGCTACTGTCACCACCGATGCGCTCGCCGCCTTACTCGACCGGGGTGACGCGGTGACGGTCATCGACCTCGGGCCGAGTACCGCTTACGAACAAAATCACATCCCCGGCGCGCTCTGGTGCGTGCGGGCCCGTCTGGCCCACGCGCTGGCCGGTGTTGTGACGAATACGCAAGTTGTGCTGACTTCCCCAGATGGGCGATTGGCGAGACTTGCGTTGAACGACGCCCGTGCACACACGAAACTTGATGTTCAGGCACTGGAGGGTGGAACAGATCTCTGGCTGGCGGAAGACCGGATGACAATTACCGGTCTCAGCGACTGCATCGGCGATACCGACGATGTCTGGTACAAGCCCTATGAACATCGTGGTGCCCAGGAGAAATTCATGCGCGAATATCTCACCTGGGAGGTTGCGCTTGTGGAACAGATCGAACGGGACGGCACAGCGCGGTTTCGCGCGTTCGCAGGATAAACCTCAGTTACCACAGCCGCGGTCCGGAAGCGTCCGACGCTTTAGTTGCGAGACACATCGGCTGGTTGCATAGTTCGACAAGTCCTCGAACTTGAAGGGTTGTGATGAGCTACACGTTGACCGACTTCTGTGATGACACCCGCGCCATTCTTCAGAAACACGATGATCACGCGGGCCATGAGCAGATCAGGCAGAAGCTTGAGACACTTTTAGGCAATCCGGCGTTCTGCGCCGAATACGTGGGGCCCGACAACAACACCGGCATGAGCCAGATCTTTGAGGATCCGAAGCTGCACTTCTGCGTGCTGGCATACAACATGGCCGACGCACGCAAATCACCCCCACACGACCACGGCAGCTCCTGGGCCGTGTACGGGCAGACGACCGTTTATACCGACATGACGATCTGGGCGGCTACCGGCAAAGACGAAGGTACTATCGAACCGGTTCGGACCTTTCGGCTCGATCCGGGCAACGCAGGTTTGTTTGACGTTCGCGAGATCCACTCGATCGATTACGCTGCCGGTTCGAAATTTGTGCGGGTGACCGGTGTTGATATGAGCATGGAAACGCGCCGGGTATTCGACCCGGAGACAGCAACTGTGCGAACGATTGAACAGGCTGGCACCAGTGACACCCGTGAGCCTCGAGCAAAATCCTCGTGAGGTAAATGTGGCGTGGCAGCTTGGGGTGGATGAACTGCCTGAGCGTCAGTTCGCCACCGTGCGGTTGACGTTGTAGCGCCGGGTTAGTTCCGGGCCACTATTCCGATTGGCTCGCCGGCAATCGCTTCGGAGCGCTCGCCGTCCACACCAACCGGCACATCGCCCACCAGGGTGACGCGCCAGAACTGACGTTCGAAATCTGAATCAAAAATATCTGACGGTGCCAGATGCGCGGTGGATCGGTTGTCCCAGAACGCAATACTCCCCGGCTCCCACTTGAAACGCACCGTGTATTCCGGTCGCACCGCCTGCTCCCACAGAAGTTCCAGCAGCTTGTGGCTCTCATGAGCCTTGAGGCCCACAACAGACTTGATGAATGAAGGGCTGACATAGAGCACCCGCTCGCCGGTCTCCGGGTGCACGCGCACCAGCGGATGAACGCTGCAAAGCTCGTTCTCACCGAGCGCCAGCCTGTGCACACCGCGCAGGGTTTCAACAAATTTCTGCAATGGTTCTGACAAGCTGGCAAACACCGCAGCAAGATTGGTCCATTGCGTGTCACCACCATAGGGCGGCACAACATCGCCACGCAGGATGGATGCCCAGGGAGGATTGATCGCTGCAGTAATGTCGGTGTGCCAGCCGGTCCAGGGGCGCAAGGCCACCTGCTGCCGGTTGCGGTTCGCGGTCCGTTCTTTGGCGATGGAATAGATTTCCGGATAAGTGTCGTCATTACCGTACATCACGTGGCCGGGTGTGGGGTCGCCAAACTGCCGCGCAAAATCAATGTGCTGCTGATGATCAAGGACGCAATCGCGGAAGAACACGACCTTCCAGCGCAACAGGGTCGCTCTGATATCGGCTATCTGTTCAGGGTTCAGCGCCCGGGTGAGATCTACACCGCTGATCTGC
>JAQBYL010000156.1 GCA_027622495.1 Pseudomonadota bacterium | reverse complement strand
CCGATTCAACCTAAGACAGTCACCCTTTAGGCAACACAAACTTAGCCGTAACCGCCTGAGCAAACGTATGCTTAGCAATAGCCCCATAAACATACCCACACCCATCACAATGAATCACCACAAACCAAGGCTGCCTGGTTTTAGATTTTTCAACACTGTCTTTAGAAACGATATGTTCCATACCGCAAACACCACAGTCAGGACACTTAGGCTCGGCCATCACTAATCCAGGCTGTGATCCATCTCATGCGACGGCATCAGGTCACTTGCTCGCGCAACCACCTTGGCAGGCACCCCGGCCACTGTGGTATGCGCAGCAACGGGTGACAGGACCACACTGCCTGCACCGACTTTGGCACCTTCACCCACTTCGATGTTGCCGAGCACCGTGCAGCCTGCCGACAGCAGTACACCGCGACGGATCTTAGGGTGCCGGTCGCCGGAGACCTTGCCCGAGCCACCCAGGGTGACTGAATGCAGGATGGATACGTCGTCTTCGACCACCGCAGTTTCGCCGATGACGATGCCGGTGGCGTGGTCCAGCATGATGCCGCTGCCAATGGTGGCTGCCGGATGGATATCGACCCCCAGCGTGACGCTGATCTGATTCTGAAAAAACTGCGCCAGGGTTCGACGGCCCTGATGCCACAGCCAATGGGCAACCCGGTGCGCCTGCAGCGCATGAAAACCTTTGTAAAACAGGAACGGGGTAGACAGGTCTTCACAGGCCGGGTCACGCGAGTAGATCGCCACTATATCGATCTCTGCCGACTTGAGGATCGTCGGGTCCTGATCCATGGCTTCGACGATCACGTCGCGGATCAGCATGGTAGGCAACATCGGGTTATCGAGCTTACTGGCCAGACGGAAGCTCAGCGCCGAACCGAAGTTTTTGTGATTCAGCACCGTTGCGTGAAAGTACGAGCCTAAGATGGGCTCCTGTTCGGCTTTCTTGCGCGCTTCTTCACGCATGAACGGCCACAGATCCCCGGGCTGTGTGATGTGGGCGAGGGTAGCGTCCTTGAGGGTGGAAACCACCTGTGTGAAACGACGATCCAATGCGTTGGTCACGACTGCAGACCCGCGTTTACCAAGAAGGGCTGTCAGACTACCCGGCACGGGTGAGAATGCAAGCGCGAAACGGTGAGGTTGTTGAACCGCATGCGGGTGTGTACTGTTCCTCGAAGGCAGTGATTTCAGGGCAGTTGCATTCACATGGCGGCGAGTTTCAAGACCATCGGTCTGATCGGACGGCGGGGCAATCCCGAGGTAGCTGACAGCGTAGCAGCTGTGGAGACTTTCCTGGCAACGTCCGGCGTGGGTATCTTTGTCGAAGATCGCACCGCGGAGTTACTGGTAGATTGCCCGCATGAGACTCTGTCGCGGACCGATCTCGGGTCGCGCTGCGACCTGATCATCGTGGTGGGCGGCGACGGCAGTCTGCTTGGTGTAGCCCGCGACCTTGCCCATGCTGGTGTGCCAGTACTGGGGGTAAATCGAGGCGGGCTCGGGTTTCTGGCGGACATTCCGCCCGAACACATCGGCACCGAGCTGCAGGCTGTTCTTAACGGCGAATTCAAAATTGAAGCCCATTTCCTGCTCGATGCGCGCGTCATCCGTGACGGTCAGGAAATCGATAGATCACCAGCGCTCAACGACGTGGTGGTGCACCCCGGCAGCATGGCGCGGATGATGGAATTCTCGCTCAAGGTCAACGACGAGTACGTCTACGACCAGCGATCTGACGGCCTGATTGTTGCCTCTCCTACCGGGTCCACGGCTTATGCGCTGAGCGCCGGTGGACCGATCATGCATCCAACCCTTGATGCCATCGTCGTGGTGCCCATGTTCCCGCACACTTTGACATCGCGGCCGCTGGTGGTGCCGGGTGATTCGGTGATATCGGTGATCGTCGGTGCCGGACGCTCCACCACCACCCAGGCGAGCTACGATTCTCAGGTGAATACACAACTCGAACTGGGAGACGAGGTCCGCATCTCGAAGTACCACACGCCGCTGAAGCTGCTTCACACTCTGGGTCACAGCTTTTATGAGTCGTGCCGCAGCAAGCTGGACTGGGCCAGTCGGGTGGGGAACCGGTCGGAGTAGTTGATCCGGCTGAGGGATTCAGCAGGTGATCTGAGGTAGCCGGTTATGAAGGGGTGTCGACATCGGTCAGCACGCCTGGATCCTCGACGTTCAAACGCACGCAGTCGTCAGCGCATTCGGCCAGAACGGATCGCGCACCTTCATCTCCCTGCAACCTCTGCAGGCGGGTAAAAAGCCGGTTACTGAATCCCACCGGGTGCCCGGGTGTGTTGTTAAACACAGGTTGCAGGATAGCTGGACGTTCCGTGGTCATCGTCTGATTGAGAAGACGCAAGGTTGCGGCTCGAACAAAGGGCATGTCAGCCAGGGCGACGAACGCGTGGCGCCACTGCGCCGTTAGAGCCGCACCTGCACCACAGGCCAGCGAGTGCCCCATGCCCAGATCTGCGTATTCAGCGTGAACAAAGGGGATGTCTGCCAGCAGATCGGCGGTCGCATGATCCTGCGCCCGCAGGACGACGATGATCTGCCCGAAGACTTCGGTATAGCGGTTGATGGTTGCGAGCAGCATGGGCTGACCGTCGATTGGATGATAGCGCTTGTCGCCGCCGTAGCGTTTTGATTGCCCCGCCGCGAGGATCAGTGCACCGCCGTCAGCCGGCACTCGCGTGGATCCGGGCTGGTTCCCGCGCCGCGGCAATTCCATGCCGCACTGCAGTGATCTCGGCGATCACCGAGATGGCGATTTCCGGCGGGGTCTTGCTGCCGATGGCGAGCCCAATAGGGGCATGCAGACGATCGATTTGCGCCTCGGTGAGATCGAGCATTTTGAGCCGCTCCCGTCGACCCGCACTGGTTCGGCTTGAGCCCATGGCGCCGATGTAAAATGCATTGGTCTTGAGCGCCTCCATGAGGCCCATGTCATCGATGCGTGGATCGTGGGTGAGGGCGACAATGGCTGAAGAGGGGTCGTTTGCGTATTTTTTGACGGCGTCGTCCGGCATGTCAGCCACCAGCTGAGTTCCGGGGACGGCGAAGGTCTCAAGCAGATCCTTTCGTGGATCGCAGACGGTCACGTGGTAATCCAGGGTTTGAGCGAAGTCGGCGAGGTATCGCGACACCATGCCGGCGCCGATGATAAAGAGCTGGTGGCGTGGACCGTAGGTATGGGTCAGCGTCTGACCCGCTTCGTCCCAGATCAGTTTTTCATGTTTGTCCACATCGCTGTGGGCGAAGGTTTTGTGCAACAGATCCACTGTTCGACGCACACAGCGACGATCCCCGACGCGGGCGGTCAGGTGCTCGAAATGATCGATGGTCGCGGCGTCAGGTCGCACCGGTTCCACCACAATATGCAGATGCCCGCCGCAGGGCAGGCCGAGTTTTTCGGTTTCTTCTGCGCTGATACCGTATTGGAAAAACTGCGCACGCTCGGCGGCGAGATCGCCTTTCATGAGCTTTTCGAGCAGATCGTCTTCTACGCAGCCCCCTGACAGCGAGCCGACGATGTGCCCGGCGGCATTGCAGGCAAACAGGCTGCCAATGGGTCGGGGTGAAGATCCCCAGGTCTGAATCACCGTCGAAAGCCAGCAGGTTTCGCCCTGATTCAGCCAGGAACGGACTTGGTTGAGTACTTCGTTGTCTACAGCTTGCATATCCACACAGGGCCCGTATGTTGTGGCACCAGTCTACTACCACTTCGCCAGCGGTTCATGCGTGTAATTGAGGTTCCGGCCACCACTGATTTATCGGACTTTTCCGCGTACCTGTGGCATCTCAAGGTGCCCCACCGGATATTCGAGGAGCGCGGGCAACAGATTTTGGAGCTGATGGATGCAGGCCTTGAGGCAAAAGTCCGGTCGGATTACCGGGCCTGGCGTGAAGGCAAGCTGCATTTGACGGTTGAACGTCGACCCACCCCCTTAAGCCCGATCCTTGCGCGGTTGCGGGCCACACCGGCCGTGGTGGCGCTGCTCCTGCTGACCGTTGTGCGCTATCCGCTGATTTCCGGCCTGACAGGCGGTCAACCCAGTGGACTTGCGATGTGGTTGACCATTGTCGATCTGAAGACCCTCACCAGTCCCGCCGTCACGCTTGGCCAGGTGCTTGGCTCCGGGCAGCCGTGGCGCTGGCTGACACCGGTGTTCATCCACTTCAGCGTCTACCACCTGCTGTTCAACTGCGTGGCCGTGTACGAATTCGGCCGCCGGGTGGAGCAGGGCAGCGGGCCTTTGATGTTCATCACGGCGGTTGTGGTCATCGGGGTGATCAGCAACCTGACTCAGGTGCTGGCTATCGAATACTGGAACTTTGGTGGTCTTTCCGGCGTTGCCTACGGCCTCCTGGGGTTTGTGCTGGTGCGCGAGCGGATGCAGCCCTTGATGAGCTGCTGGAAACTGCCGCCGGGGGTCAAGGTCAGTTTTCTGGTGTTTCTGCTGTTGCTATCCACCGGTGTCACCGAACTGATTGGTCTGAACATCGCCAACGCTGCCCACTGGTCGGGTCTGATCAGTGGCGGGGTGCTGGGGTTTCTTACTGCGTTAACGAAAGCTTCCGATGAACGTTAGCGGCGTGCTGAACAAGATGGCTGTGTCGTTTGACCACGGTATGGTCAGCTACGAGCTGCGAGTTGGAGAAAGCCAGACTCCTCTCGCCGATCTGATCGGGCATGGTTTGAGAATCGAATATTCTGACCAGATCCTGTGTGCACATTGCGGCAATCCGACCAGCCGCAGCTACAGCGGCGGTTACTGTTATCAGTGTTTCAAGACCCTTGCCCAGACCGATCTGTGCATTGTGAGACCGGACCGCTGTCACTATGCCTTGGGTACCTGTCGGGAGCCCGAATGGGCGGACGGGTTCTGCATGCAGACGCATGTGGTTTATCTCGCCTGTTCGAGTGGTCCTAAAGTCGGTCTGACCCGCGAAGGCCAGCAGTTGACCCGCTGGATTGACCAGGGTGCCTGCAAGGCGGTGCCCGTGTACCGCGCTCAGACCCGCCATCTTGCCGGTGTGGTCGAGGTCATGCTGACTCAGCATATGAGTGATCGAACCGACTGGCGAAAAATGCTCACAGAAAGTGGTGAGTCAGTCGATCTGGAGGCAATCAAGCGACGGGTTACAAACCTGGTAAATCTTCCAGAAGGTGTGACTGGGTTCGATGCCGAACCGGTTGCATTCACCTATCCGGGTGAGCCGGAAAAATTGCCAACCAGGTCGTTGAACAATCGGTTTGTGTTGTCTGGTCAGACGCCTGTTGTCGAAGGCAGGCTGATGGCTATAAAGGGTCAGTTCCTGATCTTCGAACACGGTGTATTCAACGTCCGACAACACCGATCCTACAACGTAAATGTCCAACTTGTTGCGGATGACTTGTTAAATGTCACCCCTGAGGCAGACACCCAGATGGAGTTATTCTGATGAGAGATGCTAACCCGCCGGTGATTCGTCTGGTTGACTACGAGCGCCCCGAGTTTCACACCGTTGAAACCAGGCTTGCGTTTGATCTTGCAGCAGGATCAACAGAAGTTACCAGCACTCTGAAAGTTGAACGCTACCTGCCCGGCGGTGACGGCCCACTGGTTCTGGACGGTGAAATGCTGGATCTAATCAGTGTTTCAGTCGACGGTGAACTGCTTGCTGGCAACGAATACAGTGTCGATGACGAGCAGCTGGTTATCCCCAACCTGAAGGATGCAGTAGAGATCAGGATCGTGACCCGGATTCACCCTGAAGAGAACCTGGCCCTTGAAGGTCTGTATAAATCCAGCGGTATGTACTGCACCCAGTGTGAGGCGCAGGGTTTCCGCCGCATCACCTACTATCAGGACCGGCCGGATATTCTGTCCAGGTTCACCACAAGCATCACGGCCGACTCACAGCTTTATCCCAACCTTCTTTCGAATGGCAATCTGATCGAAGATAAAACAAATAACGGAAGACGAACGGTGGTCTGGGAGGACCCGTTCCCGAAACCGAGCTACCTGTTTGCTCTGGTCGCGGGAGATCTTGCCTGTCTTAAAAGTACGTTCACAACCATGAGCAGGCGCGAAGTCCGTCTGGAAATCTACACCGAGCCGCACAACATCGGGCAGTGTGATTACGCTATGGACGCACTGAAACGAGCCATGGCCTGGGACGAGCAGCGTTTTGGTCGCGAATACGACCTGGACATCTTCATGATCGTTGCGGTCGAAGATTTCAACATGGGCGCCATGGAAAACAAGGGCCTGAACATATTTAACACGTCCTGCGTGCTGGCATCTCCTGACACAGCAACGGACGCAGCCTATGAGCGGGTCGAAGCGGTGGTTGCACACGAGTACTTTCACAACTGGTCTGGCAATCGGGTGACCTGTCGTGACTGGTTTCAGCTGAGTCTGAAAGAAGGGTTTACCGTGTTTCGTGACGCAGAATTCTCGTCCGACATGGGCTCCCGCACCGTCAAGCGTATCGATGACGTCACCTTTCTGCGATCCATCCAGTTTGCCGAAGACGCCGGTCCTCTGGCTCACCCGGTCCGACCAGCGTCGTACATAGAGATATCGAACTTTTACACCACCACCATCTACGAAAAGGGTGCAGAAGTGGTGGGCATGATTCACACGCTGCTGGGTGAGGAAGGCTTCCGCAAAGGCTGTGATGTGTATTTCGACAGACACGATGGTGAGGCCGTGACAACCGAAGACTTTGTGGTTGCCATGGAAGAGGCCAATGATGTCGACCTGTCGCAGTTCCGGCTGTGGTACACGCAGGCGGGCACACCGGTTCTGAAGGTCGAGCAGAGGGAGGAGGGGAGCGATCTGGTTCTACGGGTGCATCAGAGTTGTCCGCCCACACCGGGGGCACCAGATAAAGCCCCGTTCCACATGCCTTTGCTGCTCGGTCTGATCGGGGTGGATGGGCAGCCGGTGGATGCACCCGTCATCAGTACGGCACCATCGCAGGTCAGACCGGAGGGTGTGTTGGTTCACCTGCAAGGCGAAGAAACCGAAGTGCGTTTCAAATCTGCCAGTGAGGCGACGGTCAGTTTTCTGCGCGGTTTCTCGGCCCCTGTCCGGGTGGACTACCCGCGCTCGCGGGATGCTCTGATCCACCTGGCAAAATATGACAGCGATGGTTTTGCCAGGTGGGATGCCCTGCAATCGCTTCTGGTAGAGGAAATTCCGAAAGTGGGAGCCGGTGAACCCATCTCAGGGGGAATAGTCGAGTTGTTCGAGCATCTTGTTAACAGTGCCCTGGTGCGCGGCATTGACGCAGAGGAACGTAAGCTCCTGGCCACCATGCTCACGCTGCCGGATGCCGGCTATCTGTTTGAACAGATCCGACCTGCGCAGGTGGAGCAGGTCTGCGATGGGCTCGACCGTTTTGCCCTTGATATCGGCAGCCAACTGAATGAAGCCTTACACACACTCTATGAAATGTGGTCACCTGACGGACCTTACGCTCCAGACTCCGCATCGATGGGTGCCCGTGCCTTACGCAACAGGGCGCTTGCGTATCTGGCCCACGCGCTCGATCAAGATCGCGTGCAGACACTTCTCGATACACATCTGAACGGGGCTGACAACCTGACCGACCGGTCTGCAGCACTCAGAACCATGTGTGTGAGTGGCACCTATCCGGCGCACGCGCGGCAGGATGTGCTGTCTGCCTTCTTTGATCGGTTCAAGGATGAAGCGCTGGTGGTGAACCTGTGGTTCAGTATGCAGGCATCAAGCGATCAGTTCAGCATCAGCGATCTGCAGGCACTGGAGAAACATCCGGCCTTTGATGTGCGAAATCCCAATCGCGCCAGATCGATCTATGCGGCATTCGGCCAGAACAACCACCGGCGGTTGCATGCGGCCGATGGGTCAGGCTATGGGTATCTGGCGGAGCGGATCGCGCGGCTTGACGTGATTAATCCTCAGGTTGCTGCGCGCCTCGCCATCCCTCTCACACGCTGGAAGCGGTACACCCCGGCGCGTGGTCAGCAGATGGTTAGTGCGCTTGAATCCCTGGCGCAGAGGGATAACCCTTCGAAGGATCTGTTTGAGGTGGTTACCAAGAGTCTGGAAAACTGATTGGCACCCGGTCTTTCCTCGTGTGCCTCAGGCTTGGGTGCTGCGGGGATAAAGGGGCGGTAAGCCGCGCCGAAAACCGGGCTCGTCAGAGACTTTCCGCAGTGCTTTAGCTGTCTTGAGTGTCAGCTCGGCGATCGCCTTGTGATCCGGTGGTGATGCCGCGTCAGCGTACAGCGCCGTATTCAACTCGCCCATTAGCTGTGCCCCTGTGTCGAGCAGTTGAAATCGCCGGATTGCTTCCGGTGGTGACGTTGCATAGTGGGTTTGCAGAAAATTCACCAGCGCGCTTCTAACCAGGGCGAGATCACCACTTGCACAGGCCTGTTTGAGCGTTTTCAGGCTGTCTGTGTGTTTCTGCTGCGTGGTTTCTGGTTGGCTGGCGAGCGCTGCTGGCGCACCCTGTCGTCGACGCACATAGAGCCAGCCGGCAAGGAGCCAGCCAACCCCGCCGGTGATCATGAGCGCAATCATCACAGGGGTTGGACCCGGGTTCAGATACTCAACAGGATCTGTCTGTTCACGGTTCTCTGTTCGATCGGGTTGCGTGGTCTGAACTGCGGGCGTGGCTTGCGCAACTACAGGAAGCCCACCGTTGATGTTAACCGTTCGTTCGGGAAGCACTGCCCGCTTGACGGTCTTGTCAGCCGTATCCCACCAGACTACTGCCACCTCACCCAGGCTGACGGTACCGGGCCGGGTGGGGATGATCGAGTAAGTCTGGGTGCGGGCGCCGCGCAC
>JAQBYL010000155.1 GCA_027622495.1 Pseudomonadota bacterium | reverse complement strand
TGTTGCGAGCCTTTCGCGTGCCGTCAGTAGACTGTGAGCTGATCACATGGTGACATCGCGGGCAGATCGACCGCTGACCCTCCCGCATGGCTGGCCGCATGAGCAATAGATCGCAGTGGTGACAGGCGATTCGCTCATCCAGCCACATTTCGTCATCAGTGTCTGGATGCGAAGGCATCAGATCGGCGGCACCACACTATCGCGTACCGCGATCAGCGCCTGCACGATCATTTTGCTCAAGCCGTCCAACGTCGCCGCCCGCTCACCGACATCAAACAGTTTTATAGACCCTGACCAGACCATTTCTGGTGGTTTGTCACTCAACAGAAACAGCCGCACATCAATGTTCGCAACAGACTCAGGATCGTAATCTGTCTGCGCTTCAACAAGATGCGTGCGCAGGTCTTTGAGCATTTCCTGTTGCCGCTCAACCTCACTTTTTGCAACCGGAGGTGCTGCTGCGTCGGCGTTGACCGGATTGACCAGCAGGATGGTCAGTGCACTCAGATCG
This sequence comes from Pseudomonadota bacterium, assembly GCA_027622495.1. Taxonomy (GTDB): domain Bacteria; phylum Pseudomonadota; class Gammaproteobacteria; order Pseudomonadales; family Azotimanducaceae; genus JAQBYL01. The sequence goes on along the minus strand of JAQBYL010000155.1, from coordinate 8,396 downwards.
TTTGCGCGGCTGACAACCGTTTCAGGTTTTACACGGGTTACATCAGCGAGGTTCTCGTAACTCTTGAACACCTGAAAATTCTCTGCGAGCAGATCTTCAGCCATCAGATCCTCGAAGTCTCTGCGCACTTCTTCATCCATCGTGTAGCCAACGATATAGACACCCTGATGCTTGGTCAGATCGTAGGTTCGAACGGTGGTTGGTCCCGTGCACCCCGCAAGTAGAGCAAAAATCACGAAGCCACCGAGCGATTTAAAGTTCTTCAAAGTCATCCATGTTGCCTCGCTCCTTTAAGATGAGTTTAACCTACCGCCGCGCGCCAGTACTATCCTGCTTGTGGGGCGCAGGGGCATTTGCTACGTTCCATCGCCATGAGTGCACTAAAACAGCTGACCATCGACGGGCCGTTTCAAATGAATCGGGGCGAACTCGAAAGCCCCACGTTCGTTTACGAGGCCTGGGGCAGTCTGAACCCGGCTCGGGACAACGCAGTTCTGATCTTTACCGGCCTGTCCCCTTCGGCCCACGCCGCCTCGTCCAAGGCCAATCCCACCACGGGCTGGTGGGAAGATATGGTGGGCCCGGGTAAGCCGATCGATACTTCCCGTTACTTGGTTATCTGCGTTAATTCACTTGGTAGTTGTTTTGGCTCTACCGGTCCTGCATCCATCAATCCAGCTACGGGTAGTGCATACCGCCTTGATTTTCCGGTGCTCACGGTGGAAGACATTGCCAATGGTGGCAAAGCTGTCATCGCCCATCTGGGCATTGACCGACTGCATGCGGTGGTTGGTGCCTCCATGGGAGGAATGACGGCTCTGGCGTTTGCCATGCTGCATCCTGACCATGCGGCCGGTCTGATCTCTATCTCTTCGGCGTGTCGAAGTCTGCCTTTCAGTATTGCCCTGCGATCTCTGCAGCGCGAAATGGTCAGGCAGGATCCTGTGTGGTGCAACGGCCAGTATGAATTCGACAAGCCTCCCGCGAGCGGCATGCGCCTGGCCCGCAAACTCGGCATGATCACTTATCGATCGGCACAGGAATGGGAACAGCGTTTCGGCCGCGAACGGGCCACGGGCGATCTCGCAGGGCCACCCCCGTTCGGCATCGACTTCGAAGTCGAATCTTATCTTCAGGCCCATGCGGAAAAGTTCGTCGGCAGCTTTGACCCGAACTGCTACCTGTACCTGTCACGGGCGATGGATCTGTTTGATGTTGCCGATCATGGCGGCACGCTTGAAAAAGGAATGAGTCGCGTCAAGGTGGAACGTGCGCTGATCATCGGGGTAGAAACCGATATTCTGTTCCCGGTGCGGCAGCAGAAGGAACTGGCGGAGCTGCTAAAGCTGCATGTGGCAGACGCGGACTTCAGAGCGCTTGCGTCAATCCAGGGGCACGATTCTTTTCTGGTGGATATGGATCGCTTCAGACCGGCTGTTGCAAGTTTTTTCTGAACGCTATCGTCTGAACCAGCGTCTGCTGATCCATGTATCCGCCGCCGATCAGAACACGCTCACCCTGCACTTCCCATAACAAACTCGGCAACGCGTTGGTCCCGTATTCGCGGGCGGTTTCGAACTCAAAACGAGCGAGTTCACGGTAACGGGTTTTACCCAGGTCAACGATCATCACACTGGCAGGTACACCGAACTCCTGCGCTGCACCAGCAAGAACAGACACATCGTTGATGTTTACACCCTCGCAGAAGAACATCTGCTGCAAGCGATGCAGATAGCCGAAAGGAGGCCGGCCAGTATGCTCGCGGACGATGTGCACAGCCATGCAACACAGGGTTGAGTTGTAGACAAGCTCATCCGGAAGACGAAAACCAAACGCCTGACCCGTGGTTGCGTGGACCTCGTGCCACAAACGCATAAGATGCTTCCTGCCATACTCACCGATCGGATGGGTTGCATGGGTGTTCACCCCACCGAGCAGAAAATCCCATTGAATCTCCGGTGTCTGGCCAATTGCCTGCTCCACTGCACCAGACATACCCCAGCACCAGGAACACATCGGGTCCGTCACCACCAGTACCCGGTTCTTCACTGCATTGTCAGTAACCATCGTTGTTCTGTGACTTCACCTATTTTGACAGACGAAATATATCCTGCGTCAACAAGGGCCTGTACGCACGCATCACTGCGATCTTTGGGAACCGCAAACAACAGGCCACCGGAAGTCTGCGGATCCACTGCCAGGCGAACACGCGGATCAGACACGGATCCTTCAATTTCAAAATCAGCCAGAACGGCTTCGTTCCCAGTCTGCAGCACACTCATTGAACCCTGCTCTACACACTCGCGCGCCCCTTTCATGAGGGGCAGGGCTGCTATGTTCACGGTGGCCCCGAGACCGGATGCACGAAGCATCTCAGCCAGGTGGCCGAGCAGACCAAAACCAGTGACGTCGGTGGCAGCCATGACAGAAAAATTCCGCACGATCAATGCTGCCTGCTGATTCGACTGATCCATTGATGCAAGCACACCTTCCAGATCATCGGAGCCAAGTTTGCCGTGCATGTAGGCGGCCATCATTGCCCCCACACCCAGAGATTTGGTCAGAATCAGACTGTCCCCGACCCGCAGATTGCCCTTGTGCAGCACCGGCTCAACGGGTGATCCGGAAAGCGTCAGACCGAGACTCAATTCACTCCCCTCCGCCGTATGCCCACCAACCAGAGGAACATCACTTGCGTTCAGTACATCCACCGCACCAGACAGCAGTTGGAAAAGATCTTCCTCCATCATCTGTTCGGACATGAGCGGTACTGTCGCCAGAGCAAGCGCACTGATCGGTGTAGCACCCATCGCGAAAAGGTCATTGAGACTGTGGTGGGCAACGATTCGACCGAACATGTAAGGATCGTCAAGCAGCGATCGGAAACCGTCTGTGGTCAGCAACACCACCGGGTCTGCGTGCCGCACTACTGCGGCGTCGTCGCCGATGCCGGTCATTACGTGGGCGAAGTTCTGGGCAGGCAGCCGACTCAGCACGCGGCGCAGGGGATCCGCACCGAGTTTTGCCGCACAGCCACCGCAACGCATCGGGTCCAATAACCCTTCGGTTCCGGCGAATGGTCGCAGTGCTGCGACGCGGCGGCGTTGAGCGTCGTTATCAGCCATATCAGGCAGAACATTGAAGCCACGCATGAAGCGCCGGTCGATCCAGTCTTTCCAGCGCCAGACCCAGGCCCCGGAAACCACTCTTCTACCCCGTGATCCCACGGCCTTTCTGTCTCCAAGACTTAAGAGTTTGAGAAAATGCTGTTGTGGTCGAAATGTTCTTAATCGACGCCCAAGAGCCGCGCGCCTCAGATTATCGGCAAGGTAAGGTCCGGCGCGGACCGCAAAAACGCCTGACTTGGGCCGTTCCTGATCGGTGAGATGAGCGATATCACCGGTGGCGAATATTTCCGGATGAGACAAGGATCGAAGGTGTTGGTCGACTTTGATGAAACCCAGATCATCCACCTGCAAACCGGCCTTCCCCGGCCATTCAGATGCTGCGACACCAGTCACCCAGTAAACCTGATCGGCCTTTACACTGCGCCCACCGGCCGTCTGCAGCACGCCGTCATCAAGGCTTTGTGGTTCGTCGTCCGTGATCATCTGGATCTGTTTTTCTGCCAGCGCCTGAATACAGATCTCGCGGGCTGCCTGTGGCAGTTCCGCAAGCAGACTTCGACACACGATGGTGACCTGCACGGCGGGAGGAAGCACCTCGCGCATGGCCATCGCCAGTTCGACACCGCCTGCACCGCCGCCAATCAACACCACGCTGTCACCATCTTGCAGTCTGGCTGACTCGGCCTCCCAGTACGGTAAGAACTGACCGATCGGTTTGACCGCAACCCCGAAGTTCGCCGTGGGCTGTGGCTGGGCACCGATGTTTATTGAAAGAAAGTCGTAACGCATCGGCGGGTGGTTGGCGAGGTGCAGCATCCGACTCTCTGCGTCCAGCCGGACTACTTCATCCACGATGAGACGCGATCGGGCGAAACGGGTCAGCGGACCGAGATCAATGTGGATATCTGAGCGCTGGTAATGCCCGGCTACGTAGCCGGGCAACATCCCGGAATAGAGCGTGTTTGCTTCGCGAGTGATGAGCGTCAGACGAATCCCCGGCAGAGGATTCATGCCGAATGATTTAAGAACCTGCACATGACTGTGGCCACCGCCAATGAGGATGATGTCCGCAACCGGCGGGACATCTGCAGCCATGGAACCACTCAGTCTTCTAGATCCAGATCGAGATAGTCCAGGTCATGTTTGAGCCTCTTTGCTTCCACCCGCGCCTCAATGGCACGACGGACTTCCAGAGAACGGGCGTTGGTTTCTTTCAGAAGTTCTTTCTGACTCAGTTCGACGACCACATCGATGTCATCATCCTCACCGAGGCCGATATCGCTTTCGAATTCTTCCAGGTCAGAATCAGGCAGCAGCGCATCGTCGTCTGTATTGTCTTCAACTTCGTCTTCATCGCCGAGATTGACTTCGGTTTGTTCGTCTTCGGTGTTGGTCATTTTTGGCGATATGCCCTGCAATTGCGGCCTTGGAACGCGGTTTGATACCGGTTCGTTCAGAAAGCGTTTTTTAGGGCGCATCGACCAGCAAGTCAAGAGACGAATACAATATATGTCACGTACACCCGACAAACGGCCCTGTCAGGACGACGTACGTAGATTTACTTCGAAGATCAGTTGATCAGTGGCAGGAGCAGGTAGGCAATAAACACAACCAGCGCGGCAATGCTCATCGAATCAATTTTAAGGGTGCGAATCGTCATGCCGACACCCTACGAGATCTATGCTTGGGTGAGAAGAAACGATAGCGTCTATCGTTATTCCATGCGGACTTATAAGACGTTTGTGGGCGGGGCCCGCAGACGAACTTAAGTGGTCGCCATGATCACGTACGCCGTCAGGGGCACCACAATCAACCACAGCACAACCGCGTGGATCAACACACGCCCGCGGATGTTCGACAGGGTCTCGCGCGTGAGCTGGTTCCCCACCAGAAACAACGCGGCCACCAGCAGCGCCTTGCTGATGGTCCCCGTGGAACTCACCAGTAGTGCAGGCAGATCGATGATCGAGCCTACGGCGGCGGCCAGTACGAACAGCAACACAAACCCGGGTATGCGCATCTGCGCTTCTTTTCGACCGGCCATGAGGCTGATGGCAAACACCAGCGGAATCAGCCACAGCGTGCGACCGAGTTTGACGGTGGTGGCGACTTCTGCAGCCTGGTCGCCGTAGATTGCCGCTGTGGCGACTACCGAGGAGGTGTCATGAATGGCGAGCGCGCTCCACAGGCCAAACTGGAGTTCGCTCATCCCGAGCCAGGCACCAATGGTCGGAAAGGTAAAAAGGGCGAGCGCATTGAGTAAGAAGACCACCGCCAGGGCCACTGCCATCTGGTTGGGTTTAGCGTCGAGCAGGGGTGCAACGGTGGCAATGGCAGTCCCACCGCAGATCGCGGTCCCTGCAGACATGAGCTGTGCCGAAATCTTATCCGCGCGAAGCCACATGCCAAGCAGGATGCCACCGGCCAAAGTGAGAATGACGTAAGAGGCCACCATCCAGGTATAGCTCGCAGACAGGGTCCACAGCGTTTCCAGATTGAGCCGGAAACCGAGCAGAATAATGGCCGCCTGCAGACACCATTTACCATAGCTTGTGGGCACCGAAAGGATCGGCCGATTCAGCGCCAGGGTGAGGCTGCCTGCGGTAATCAGGGCAACCGCCGGATTATTGAGCAGCAGCAGGGGTACGGCGAGAATCGCAACCAGCGCGGTACCGAAATGTTTGTGGGCAAAAAATGTCTGCAAGAAAGGTTGCTGCACGGCTGCTGGTTTCATCCAGTATGCCCCTCCATCCCAATTGTGCGACGTCTGCGAGTTGCGACCTGCGCTGACTTGTACCTGTACCTGGTCAAATTGTGCAGGCCCATAAAGTTTAATCTCTCGACTGGTGAACGTTTCACTCGATTTTTCGATGCTCTGGGCCATAATCGCAATTCTGTACCAGGTTTTTCAAAATAGATGAGTAATTTTGACAAATTCGATCGGATGATTCTGCATGAATTGCAGGAGAACGCCGGCCTTTCCAACGCCGAACTGGCCGAACGGGTCAGTCTGTCGACCAATGCCTGTTGGCGCCGCGTTAAACGTCTGGAAGAAGAAGGCGTTATCCGCAAACGGGTGGCTCTTCTGAGCAACGCGGCCCTCAACCTGGGTGTCACTGTGTTTGTCTCGGTTAAAACCAGTGAACACACCGACAGCTGGCTGAGCCGCTTTGCCGCCGGTATCAAGTCGATTCCTGAGGTGGTGGAGTTCTACCGCATGAGCGGTGACATCGACTATCTGCTGAAAGTCATCGTTCGCGACATCGAGGACTACGATCGCGTGTACAAAAAACTGATCTCAGTGGCTCCCATGCACGATGTTTCTTCATCGTTTGCCATGGAGCGCATCAAATCCTCAACTGCCCTGCCCCTGCACAACCTCACCTGAGTCGGTTTTGTGCAAGGCGGCTAGCGGGCAACAGGCAGCAGATCTGCCGCCAGGGGCGCTCGGCGCTGCGGCCGACCGGCGCCGTAGTTTGTTGCGAGGTAGTTGAGAATGGTCTCTTCGGTTGCGGGTTCAAACTGCCAGAGGTTCTGGGTTCTCTGCATCCAGCGAATCAATTCTTTCCAGAACGGACGCTCTCCGCGTTGCGAGGTCACCAAGGTAATACTGTGGCAACCACTGCAATGAGCATGCACCAGTTCCCAGCCGGGGGCTCGAATCAGGCTGCCGGCAACCTGCGGGGTTTCCACAATCGGCTCGGTTGTCTGTGCGACCGCGAGCGGTGTAGCGCCGATGAGCAGCACAAACAGTAAAAGTGCCAGGATCTTCAGCACACTTTCGACCGCATGTTTAAAGTCGCCGGGCAGACGCAATACATCAGACCACCTGCACAGCAATACGGTGGCAGGCGTTGTTCAGATAACCTTTAGGATTCCAGCCAGGCACTACCATTGGTTGAGCAACCCCCAGGTCATCTACCGCCTTCAACCACACTTCGTGATAACCCCTCGATTTAAATCTGACGTTCGTTTGAATCCGTTGCCAGGCCAGGCGATTGCGCGGGGAATTCACCGTGGCCGGCAACCAGGTCTGACCGAAGTCGATGGACACCACAGCGCTCGCCACTGCGCGCTCACCGGCCCAACCGTGGCCGCGAAGGACTAAAGATTGATCCAGCGGGTGATGCACACCGGATTGAGGATAGGTGATCAACGACCTGACCGGCATGCTTTCGATGATGCACATTTCCTCATCAGTGACTTCGCTGCCAGGTGCGACCGCTTCGCAAGGGATGCGGTAGGAGTCTCCGCCCATCTTCTCACCGTCGTGGACGCGATCGCGAATAACCAGACGATTAACCCATTTACCCGATACCGATGCGGGATATCCACCGCACACCAGGCGCAGTGGTCCACCATGCAGATCAGGGATGGGCTCGCCATTGAGCTCGAGAGCCAACAGCGTTTCGGGCTGCAAGGCTTTGGCAACGGGTACGCCTCTCGAGATCACAGTCTTGCCTGGATCACCCGACAGATGCCGATCCGTGCCGTAGTAACCGACGTACACTGCCTTGTCAGCAACACCGCAGACTTCCAACACATCGCGCAATCGCACGCCGCCCCACAAACCACAACTGATCGCGCCCGTGGTCCACTGGTTACCGCTCGCCGGTGGATAAAATTCGGACCGGCCGTTGCCGCCACATTCAAGCTGCAACGCAAGTTCATGCCAGGTGAATGTCTCTTTCAGATCACGCAGCGAAAAACTCCGGGGATGCAGGCACGCTTCACCATCGATCGCAACCTGCCAGCTGTGTGCATCAAACGACAACGGCAGAAGGCCGTTGTTTCGCACAAACATATGCGAAGCGGAGGTGAGCTCCTCATCCAGAAGGTGGGCGGGTGTTTCGGCATTGATCGGTTTTTCGTTCAGAACAAGCAGATCGTCTTTGTACGCTGGCAGAACGCCAGCCGGGCTTGCCCAGACCGGGCGGATCGAACCGAAGGTTCCCAAGGCCAGGGTTGAAGTTAACAGGGTTCTTCTTTTCATGAGCACGCAAACGGTTGTTCTTCGTTGACACGCTAACGGTTGAACGCGTTAATCTCAACAGATCCAACCTTTAAATTTTGGCGGTGTAACACGTGCACGCGGTAATTGACTGGCTCGAGACCACCTCCCACGACAGCTGTGTGAGCAGAGAATTCACTCTGCGGGACACCCCGAGACTGGTTTCCGGTACCCTGTGGGAACCCGCGGCCCAGGCCAATAAAACACCTGTGGCGGGGCTCGTTTGTCTCGGGCATGGCGCCATTTGGCTACTGGGG
>JAQBYL010000154.1 GCA_027622495.1 Pseudomonadota bacterium | reverse complement strand
GCCGCCGATATCGCGTAGCTTCTCAAGCGCCATAGTGAGCATTCGAGCTGACAACGCATTTCCGCGATGGGCCGGATCAACATAAACCCCCCAGATTTCACCCAGGTGGCGCCGCTTGGGCATGATCTCGCGGTATGCACCAGTGGTGCCCACCAGCCTGTCATCGTCAAACACCCCGACAATAAAATTCTCGGGATCCGCGCTGACCCTCGAAACGATATCAGCCATGGGGATCTGCTGAGTCAACGCCAGATCAGCACCGAACGCGGTCGGGGCATTAATGAGCATTTGAAGACGGATCTCACGCCAGGCGGCTGCGTCAGGTGCATCGAGCAGTCGACAGGTGTAGTCGGAATCAGTAGCCAATGGCTTTTTTGTGTGTCGACAGTTCCATCAGGGTATGAACGATCAGATTGCGTTCGGCATTCTGAACCCGTGCCTTCAACGTCTGAACCGTATCTTTCGGCTTAACCGGAACACGAACCTGCGACAGAATTGGTCCGGTGTCGTAGTCGCCTTCCACAAGATGCACTGTTGCGCCGGATTCAGTTTCACCAGCGTCGAGCACCGCCTGATGAACCGCGTCACCAAAAAACCCCTGGCCGCCGAACTTGGGGAGAAGTGCCGGGTGGGTATTCACTACCCGGAAGCGTCGGGCAGAGAGGGTCTCGGGACCGAGCTTTTTCATGTACCCGGCCAGCACCACCCATTCGACATCAGCTTCTTTGAGCGCAAGCATTATCGCGCGGTCGAGAACCCCTTCGTCGGGATGGGTCCGGCCGCTCAAGTGCACGGCACGGATACCGTGTTCAGACGCCCGCCTCAACGCTTCTGCGCCACTGTTATTGGAGACCACCAGAACCACAGTCGCATTCAGCGTGCCGGTCTCGCAGGCATCGATGATTGCCTGAAGAATGGTTCCTGTCTGAGAAGCAAAGACGGCGATACGCATGGGGTTATTGTGCCGCATCTGATGAGCAGTGAAAACGAAACTCTTCCATGAGACAGCGACGAGGCCGACAATGGGTCAGGAAGAAAGGCTCAGTCTTGAACTGAAGCAGCAACCTGGGGACGATATGCATGAGGCGGCCAGTGACGTAGCCCGTTTGCAGCGATTGCTGGGCGCAAGCTATGAAAACGCAGGTCCACACCTGCGTCAGATCCATGATCAGTGGCGTATTCCAGCGACTGAGGTCTGCGCTGAACTGAACGGGGTCTGCGTGCTGAATCTCGGTACCTTCAGCAGCGATGGCCGACCCGTTCATGGCAGGGCCCACGAGATCGACAGCAGCACGGGCGAATTTGAACATCTGCCTGATTATTGCCGCGAGATTTACGGCGAAGGCTACGACAGCTGGGGTTTCTGGGGCAAAGAACCGTTTGCCTGGATAGAGCCGGATCGGCTTTTTGCAATCCGCATCAGAACAGAGCAGGGGTAAACATGCGAACTCACGCCACTGATCTGTTGGGCATTGAGCACCCGATTATCTCCGCCCCGATGGGGCGCGACATTTCCGGACGTTTCACGCTAGCATGCACCCAACTGGTTACTGGAGAACTTGATGCTGCGCATAATTCTGCAGGTTGTCGGTGTCATCGTGCTGATACCCCTGGTCACGATCGCCACACTGCGAATCGACAACCAGGATGCCGACGGCCCCTCCATTCTTTTCCCGGGTGGGGAGCTTGTTTCCGGGGAACTCTACACCGGGCACGAACCGGACTGGAGTTTTACCGACGATGTGCCAACCATCGAACTGCAACTGGTTGACCCGTTAAGTTCGCGCACCATTTTTGTGATGGAAAGTGACGGCAAGGTCTACATCCCCTCTGGATACATGCGCTCGGTCCTCGGTCGCATCTGGAAAGACTGGGCGTTCCAGGCAGATGCTGGCGATGGTCTGGCGGTGGCCCGGATCAAAGGGGTTCGATATGAACGTCAGCTGATTCGCGTCATGGATGGTGAGGTGATGGCGGGTGTTGCTGCCAAGCTCGCGCAGAAGTATTCGGGTGGGGAAACACCTGAAGCGGTAGCCGCGATCAGAAAGTCGGTAGCAGATGGCGACACCTGGATATTCGAAATGGCACCGCGTGATGGAGCGAGCCTGTGAAAACGAAAAACTACCTGATGTTTTGTGCAGGGCTCTCGGTGGTGCTGGTGGTCAGCCTTCTGTATGTGCCTAGCCTGTCGGATACCGTTGAGCAGTATATGTTGTTCTTTTTATCGACCAACGCCCGATAAGGGGCGCAGAGCGCGGGTTTCCGTCAAACCCGCGCCGGTCGCCGCCTACTTGCCTTTCTTGGCGCGCTTGACCGCCCGTTTTTCCTTCAACGTGCTTTGCGCCTTGGTTTTGTCGTTCTGCTTTTTCTTGTCTTTGCTCTTACTCATGGAATTCTGCCTGTCTGTTTGAGCGAATTACGATTGTACGCCTGGCAGCGATTCTGCCGCCACAGATCCTATCAATGCGGCTGGATTTGTGGAATCGGGTCAGACAAAGAAAGACGGGTTTATCCCGCACCTGCCGGACCGTAAGATGAACCAGACTTCATTCCACGACAGCGCCAGAACAACGTGATGACCGACCACGCAAACAGCCTCCGGACCTTCAGGCTGGAAAAACTTGTTCGAATCTCCCTCATGATCACAGCGCCATTCAACCTGATCGCGGCGTTCGCCTTTGCGTTTCCTGCTTCCTGGATTGGCAGGCTGATTGAGCTTCCCCTGGAGACCCATCTTTTTTATGGTCTGCTCTGTGGTGGTCTGGTTGGCATGTTCGGTTTGGCCTACCTGTGGCTTGCAGGTCAACCTGATCTAAACAAACCAGTTCTCTTTCTCGGCGTGTGCGGCAAAGCCATGGCTGTGCTGATCGGTGGCGGTTTGTTCCTTGCAGATTCGCTGTCCGGATTAACGGCAGCACTCCTCTCGGGCGATCTTCTGTTTGCCGCGTTGTGGTTCTACTGGCTCCATACTGAAAAAAGGCGAGAAGATGATCATGCAGACAAAAGCTCTGGTTCTGGTGATGCGCGATGGCGGGCGGACCATCACTGCCGGTCTGGCCGGTAGAACCGCGTACGGCTGGCTGCGGGTAGACACACTATTGCGATCCAGCGTGGCTGTCACGGCGTTCACCTCGATACCCACGAGTTTCAGGCACCCGAATTCTATCGCGCTATGGGTTATGAGGTGTTCGGCAGTCTGCCGGATTATCCGAAAGGTGAAACCCACTTTTACTTCGCCAAAAGACTGACAGGGTATCAGCATGATTGAGACCCAACCCAGGCCAGACTGGGCGCAGCTGCCGAGGCCAGGTGACGATTGAGCAACGACTTTGTTATCCGCGCGTCTGTGCAAAGCGATATCGAGTCGCTTCCAGACATCGAGCGGCGTGCCGGCCGGTTATTTCCACCGGAACGTTTGCCTGATCCAGACCCGATCTGGAAACCTGACGATCTGCTGGTCGCCTCCCAACAGAACCTGCTTTTTGTCGCCGAAATTGCAGATCGGGTTGTGGGCTTTGCCGTTGCCGAAGTACTTCCACCCAATCTGCATCTGGCGGAAGTGGCGGTGGATCCCGATGCTGCGCGACGGGGTATTGGGCGTGCGCTGGTTATGAGAGTGGTGGAAGAAGCGCAGCAACGGGGTCTTGCCGGCACTTCGCTGACCACATTCAGCGACTTCCCGTGGAATGGTCCTTTCTATACTCGACTGGGTTTCCAGACCATTGCACAAGCCGATCTGACCCCTGAACTTGCGCAGATCTTAAATGAGGAGCGGAGTATGGGGATGATCAGGCGCATTGCCATGCTTAAACAGCCATGACACCAGCGATTAATGCGCTCAAGAAAGCCGGGGTGGCCTACCAGTTGCACAGCTATGCCAACGCCGTCTCCACCGGTTATGCCGAGGAAGCTGTGCTTGCCCTGGATCTGCCGGCCGAACAGGTATTCAAAACACTGATTGTGCTTAACGAGTCGAAGCTTGCGGTTGCCGTGATCCCGGCAAACCTGATCCTGGATCTGAAAGCAGCGGCAGACTTACTCAGATGGAAGAAGTGTGCACTGGCGGATCAGGCTGTGGCCGAGCGCCGGACCGGTTTTTTGAAGGGCGGAATCAGTCCGTTTGGTCAGAAAACCCGCCTGCCGACCCTGTTGGATGAGCCTGCGATGCGCTTTGCCACAATATTTGTGAGTGGTGGACGCCGCGGCCTGGATGTAGAAGTCGACCCAGCCGACCTGATACGGTTGTGTGATGCAAAACTAGGGACCATCGGCAAGATGCCACCGGGAAGAAAAACGTGATCAAGACCAGGCCTTATCGGCAGATCGCTGGCCGTTACGCAGTCCTTGTGGCCGTCCTGACTGCGTTTTGCGCTTCGCCGGCTGGCGCCCAGCACGCGAACCAGGCCGGTCTGCAGTTTGGTGACACACATTTTGTGTTGCGCGGCAGTTCGGAAAACCGCCTCGAGTTTTTGCCAGCCGGTGAACTGGATGAGAAAAACTGGTCAGAAATGCTGACCCTGGTGTATGTGCCCGCGGCCACGGCAACCGCGGACCTTGTGTGGGTAAAGAGCAATATCCTGTCGCACTATCAGGGCTCGGGTACCATTTATCGAAGCGAACAGATTGAGCGTGCCGAGGGTGGCGACCATCTGATCGTGGCGCAGATCAAGCGCGGTGAGATTATCGAAGTGATCTTCACCCGGATCCTGATGTACGACGAACAAGGGTTAGCAGTGGTGTTTTCGCATCGCTTTTATGGCGAGGAGCAATTCGACGTGGTGGATGCCTGGTTTGATGTCAACAGTGAAGGGGTCGAGGCGACCCTGCTGGGTCTCCATGAATTTCCGCTGGCGGAGCAAGGGTGAAATGCACGGCTTTGAGTTTATCGGCGTCAATCGGGAGGTTGTATGAACTGCTACAACTGTCACAGATCCACCCTCGGGCCGGTCCTTCTTGACCCGGGTTTGCCGGCAAAAGCCTGCGTTGAATGCGGTGGAGTACACATCGACCTGCTGACCTATCGATCCTGGCGCGATGATGGCTACATGGAGCTGATACCGCCCGATCTGCTGGAGGTAGCTCTCGCCAGTGAGAATCACGTGGCGCTGATCTGCCAGGGTTGTGCAAAGTTGATGCTGAAGTTCCGCATCTCCAGCGAACACGACAACTTTGTAGACGTGTGTACGCACTGCAACACCGTGTGGCTGGACAGCGGTGAATGGGGCTAAGACGGCCGCCGGCTTCGAAGGCGACATCGGCTGAAGTGTCAATGGTGGTGTGATGGGTCAGACTCAACAGTTCAAACTGACGATCGTCCGAGAGCACGCCAGACCCCTCCTCAGGTTCGGGATCATTCAGGTAGCCTTGTCGATCATGCTGTATTTTTCCATACGAGAGGACGGTTGAACTGTTCACGTGATCTGACCATTCCCGGTGCATCTGTAGCCAGCCATAGGTATTGCGATAGCGGGACTCGGCAATTTCTCCAGTAAGGTCTGTCAGGTCCTTAAGGACAATGTCGTCGTCGTAGTAGATCGCACCGGCTTCGATATCGGTACGTGCGCCGACGTCAGCACGGATCTGGGCGTAGAAGTCAGAATACGAAGGCGTGCCGAGCGTCGGGTTAACCTGTTTTGTCACAAGATCCAGGTTGCCGCGCCGCGCAGAGACCGCCCAATCACCCTGGTCAGCGATGGTGCTGTACATCGCCACTGCAGAGGTGAGTAGGCTCAGTGTCAATTCACCTCCCAACCCCTCCGGCCGGTCGGCTGGAAATATTTCGACCACACCGCTCATGCGATCGCCATAGCGGGCTGGAAAACCGCCGGTGTAAACGTCGATTGATTTGATCAGGCTGGGATTGAAGCCGGAAAAAACGCTCTGAAAATCTTTGAGATGAAAGGGTTCCAGCAGTTCGACGTTGTTGAACAGAACCAGCATTTCATCCTGCAGGCCGCCGCGGATGTGTGGCTTTGCAGAAACGCCGATGGTCGAAACGCCGGGAAGATGGTTTGCAGCCCGCAAGGCATCGTCGCCCAGTTCGGGTATTGCATTCAGCTCGTCTGCACCCAGGGTGTGCTGGGTGCCGGCAACAGACTTCTTCAAGATGTATCGGCTGGTTACCAAAAGCTCTTCGATTCGAGGGGTAGCTTCGTTTCTAACCACTTGTTTCGAAGGTGCGGTGAGTTCACCCAGAACGATGCGCAACGCGGTACTTCCCGGTGTTGTGGTCAGGTCCAGGCCGATAGCCTGCAGCGCCTTGCGCAACCGCTCTGCAGGCTGCTCACCTGGCGGGTCTACGGTGAGAAGGGTGTCGCGCTTAACCAGATCGCTTGAATATAGAAATGCGTAACCTGCCGCCTCATAGTCGGCGAGCACATCGGTCAGCAGCCGTCCCTCGAGGGCTATCCAGGCAGATGTTGCCTGCGTCGCAAACAGGGCAGCCACCGCTACGGATATGATCCGTTGACTCACAGTGGCACTTGCTCCGGGTTAAGCGCTATTTGTCAGTACGGTCAGTTTGCAAAGCCTATCACCAACACATGCTCATCGCCGGGTAGTACTCTGAATGACCGGGTGGTTTCCAGAATGGCCGCAATCTGGTTTTTAGTCAGATCGGTTGCATAGATTGCCGGTCCGCGCAGTGTGGTTGCGGTCAGAGCCTGCTGTTCGACCAGCTGATTCTCAAAGCGAAGCTCAAGACCGGTTTCCTGAGCGGCCCAGTTCACAAAGTCATGAACGGTGCCATGGTTCAACTCAAAAGGCGGGTAGCTCTGCTGGATCCAGTTCCAGCGTTCGTCAACGGTACTCAGCTGATTGCGCTCAACACTCATGTCCGCGGTGATGTGCAGCAGAACACCGGTGCCTGCCTGGGCCCGGGCGCCGATTGTCTGGCTCGGCAGGGCGACATCGATTGCGCCTTCGCGAACAGCCACTTCCAGTGTGTCGTTCTCGTGGCGCACTTCAAAACGGGTGCCGATGTCGGTGATGCCCACACCCCATGGGGTAATGACTTTGACTTGTGCGCCGCCGCGCTCATCAATGTAGACACGACCTGCGTGCAACCAGATTTCGCCGTTGTTGTGCAGCGTGATGCTGGTATCCGGTCCCAGGCGCAGGTGGGTCACAGGGGTTAGATAGATCAGCATACGGCCCTGTGCAGAGGTATTGATCAGTGCGCCGGTGCCAAGCGCAGGCAACACCAGATGCTCAGAACCGCGCACGGTGTATGCACCACTTGCGAAGGCAATCTGACCCACTTCACTCACCACCGGGGCAGGCTGTCGGAGAATGCCCCAACCGATAAAGGTGACGAGCAGCAGCGTGGCTGCCAAGGCGAACGGCATGACGGTTCGCCACGCTTCTCGTTCCGGTAGCTCAGGCTCGATCTGATCCGGCAGTGCGAGCCAGGCCTCCATAGTGGCCTCATGCACTCGGCTTGCCATGTCCTCAGGCGGCCGACGGCGTGCACCGGCGACGGCAAAAAGGCGTTGGATATCCTGGTCGCTTTCGTCTTTCATTTGCTCACGCTCAATTCCAGGTTGAGGTCAGAAAACGCTTTGCGAAAAGCCGTTCTGGCCCGTGCCAGGACCGACTGAACTGCAATTCTGCCTTCGCCGAGTTGCTCGCTGATCTCGTCGACGCTCAAACCCTCAACGTATTTCCACTCCAGAACTTTCGCATAGCGGTCCGGCAGATGGTCGAGGGTCAGTTGCACCAGGCGCTCGATAGTACGTTGTTGCAGGGCGTCGGTGGCCTCCTCGCTGGCCAGACTTTCGAGCGCTGAACGCACCTCGGGACTGTCATCCAAACTGACCCCAGGCGGCGCATTACGGCCATTTTCCCGGTAGTGGTTACTGATCTCGTGACGGCAGATCTGGCACAACCAGCTGAAGAGCGCAGCTTCTCCGCGGTAGCCGTGCAGGCTTTTCAGCGCTTTTATCAGGGTTTCCTGCACGATGTCCTCCACGGCCCCTTCGTCATCGATCCGGGTGCTACAAAAACGGAACAGACGGGCGAAATAGGTTTCGAAAAATGTCTCGAACGCGGCCTTATTCTTGCCCAGTACCTGGCGAACGAGATCGATGTCCTGCTGATGACGCATAGACTGCACCTGATCGACGTGCCCAGTTAGACTGCCCAGACCCGGAAAATCAATCGTGGGCTTGAAATGGCCGGCTGACACGGAAATCGGCGCCTTCAGCCACGAAACTAACGGAGCTTAACCATGTCTGTCGAAGTCAACGGTATTGCCCACATCCAGCTGACTGTCAATAACCCGGAACGATGCATACCGTTCTGGGAGGCGCTATGCCACTTTCTGGAAATGAAAACGCTGATCAAAGGTGACGGGATTGTGTATTGCATCGGTAGCAGAACCGGCATTCTGGTTCGTGGTGCGCCGGCCGAAAAACGCGGCAAACCGTTTGATCAGGACACCTCCGGGCTGCACCACTTCTGCTTTCGGGCCCGCTCCAAAGAAGACGTGGATGCGGTTCATGAGTTTGTGACCACGACACTCGATGCCAAGGTAATCCATGGGCCGGAGGCGGGAGACCAATTCGCCCCTGGCTACTACTCGATTCTGTTTGAAGATCCGGACGGCATCCGCGTGGAGTTCAACCACGTGCCCGGAAAGGGCCATTTTGGTGACCAGGGACGGCTTGGAAGTGACGGCCGGGGTCCGGCGAATCGGTATGGCGAGGATGGCCTGACCGACGTCTGAGATACACTTCGGGTGAATCTCGCGTCAAGCTCAACGCGTTTGGATAGGTGATCTTGAAATGAAACGTTCGGTTGTCGTCGGCACTCTGGTTGTGCTTTCGCTGGTTGGCACCCTGGTGGTCTACGGTTTTGGCCAGGAGGAAGAAAAGCTCACCTACACCTTCGGCCAGGTGGCGCGCGGCGA
>JAQBYL010000153.1 GCA_027622495.1 Pseudomonadota bacterium | reverse complement strand
AGCTGTTCTGGGCCAGACCACCGATCAGACCAGCGATGATCAACATCTGGTGCTGCTGGGCGAAGACGTCAGCGTCAGCGACATCGCCCGTTTCGATCCGACCCAACTCGTCGCAATCGTGTGCCTGCAGGGTTCTGCACTATCGCACAGTGCAGTTCTTGCCCGCGCGCTGGGCATACCCGCGGTGGTGGCGACCGGTCCCATTGACCACATTAAAAACGAAGATGCCGTCATTGTGGATGGCGACCTCGGCATTGTGGTTCTTTCACCCAGTCAATCAACACAGAGTGCCTACGCAACCATTGTTGAAGCGGCACGTTCATTCGATGAGTCTCTTCTGGCCGACAAAGACCTGCCGGCAGTAACCAAAGACGGCTTTCGCGTTCAACTGTTCGCCAACACCGGCTTACTCGCAGACGTGAGCCCCGGCATCAAACGGGGCGCAGAAGGAATCGGCCTGTACCGATCAGAAATCCCATTTCTGGCGCACGAAGCGTTCCCCACAGAAAGCGAACAGTATCAGGTGTATCACACCATTCTCACCGCCTACCATCCGCGGCCGGTGACCATGCGCACCCTGGATATCGGCAGTGACAAACAACTGCCCTACATGAACATCAAAGAAAACAACCCGGCTCTCGGCTGGCGCGGCATCCGTTTTTCGCTGGACAACCGCGCGGTCCTGGTCACGCAATTACGCGCCATGCTGAAGGCGGACATCGGTCTGGGTAACCTGCAGATAATGCTCCCGATGATTACATCGAATGCAGAAACGCGCGAAGTTGCTGCCGTGCTCGACTCGGTGGTCACCCGCCTGCAAGCCGAAGGGGAACCGGTAACACGGCCTGATCTGGGGATCATGGTTGAAGTGCCGGGTGTCATACCGCTGTTGCGTGGTCAGAAAGAGTGGATCGACTTCATCTCCATCGGAACAAACGACCTCACCCAGTATCTTCTTGCGGTCGATCGAACTAACCCGCGCGTATCTACCCTTTACGATCACCTGCACCCGGCGATGATCCAGACCATGGCGGATCTTGCGAAGACCGCAGAAACACTGCAGCTGCGGGTGAGTGTGTGCGGTGAGATGGCCGCCGATCCTTATGCTGCGGTGCTGCTGATCGGCATGCGCTTCCCGGCACTCAGCATGAACGCATTCAGTATTCCGCGTATCAAGGCACTCACGAGAGGACTAACGGTGGAGGAGGCACAAATCTGCCTGACCGACGTTCTGACCATGGATGATCCGCAGGATATCCGCCAGCGCGTGCACGCAACACTCGTCGATGCGGGTCTCGATCACCTGATATATCGAGGCGCATCGCCAGAGCCCAGCGAAGTGGGGTCTGGTTAAAGTGCTGGTGTCTTAACTCAAACCCAACGATTGCAACACGCGACTGCGCCGTGGCTCCAGACCGGTCATGAGATATGGCAACGTGTATGCACTGGTCAACGTCGCCTCCAGATCCGCTTGCGCACCATTGATACCGCACATCAGCAACCGATCACCCGCTTCTATAACCAGCTCATCATCGGGCATCAGCAGGCGTCGTCCACTGCGATCGATCATCAATGGTACACACGCGACACGCCGATCGCGATTGGATGGATGACGCAGGAGCGTACCCAATTCAACCGGTGCTACACAGTCAATTACAGCAGGTGCACTCTGCGAATCAATATCCACGGTCCACAAACGAGGGGGTTGGTCGTCAAAAACTTCGGCAAGGCGTGGATAGGTCTTCTCCACCATAACCTGTGGGTTTTTCTCGAGCGCGTCCAGAAAAGGTTGAACCAGCGGTGAGATCAGGCTCAGCAGAATACGCCGCGCGCACACGAGCGAGGGTTGCATGATCAGATCTGCACTGGCCGCCTGAAAGGCGACCTCATTCTCGTGATGGTTCTGACGCACCACCAGAAACGCGTCCGGATTGAGGTTGCGCGCCGACAGCAGGATGGCCAGGTTGTCGGTGTCGGAATCAGTTGCGGCGATGACACCGACAGATTCACTGGTTCCAGCAGCTTCCAGATTCCGCCTGGTGGCGAGGCCCACAATCATCGCATCCAGGTCATGCGTTTGAGTCAGCCCCGGATCGATCACCATCGGCGTCATCCCCAGCGGCTGCATCGACCCATATAACCACTGCCCCATCCGACCATAACCACACAACACCCAGCGGCCTTCCGGACATTTGATCGGCTGTGCCATCGATGCGCCCCGCGCGCCGACAAGCCAATCCTCCAGCGCATGCTGCACCGGTGCGTGCCATACCAGCGACAGTTCGCGGGCAAACGATTCAAATGGATCGGCAATGCTCACCGCCCCGAGAGCGCGCAGTTCTTCATCGTGCTCACGGGTGGTTGAGCGACAGATTACTTTCGCTGCCGGGTTGAGCAGGCGCGTCATGACGGCAATCTTCAAGCTGAGCGCCTCATCTGTGAACACCACCACGGCCATACAGTTGGGGCGCGCGATTCCCGCATCCTGCAGGTTTTTCGGCACACTGGCGTCGGCACATAACCCCGGCATGGTGACATCGTAGTCGCGCAGACCAAGGGCTTTGATTCGTTCAACATCCGAATCGATAATCACACCGTTGATCCGGTGATCACTCAACCCCCGCGCAAGCAGACTGCCGGTATCACCAAAACCGCAGACCACAACAAACGGGTCGTGCAGACGTTGCACATTCGCAGCAAAACGCCGTTGGGCGAGCGCTTGTGTGAAGTAAGGATTCTGAACCAGCCTGATGATCGCGCCGATGGCATAGATCCAGGCGATGACACTCATGTACAGACAGAATATCGTCCACATCCGCTGAGCATCGCTGAATTCATGGGGCAACTCACCAAAGCCTGTTGTGGTTGCGGTATAGGCCATGAAATAGAAGGCGTGAAAGATGCTCATGTGCATGGTGGCTCCATCGACCACCGGGCCGGGCATGAGCACCATGCCGATGATCCCCACCGTATAAACCAGCACCAGCGACACCACTGGTCCACGCATATCGTGCAAAACGATATAGGCAACCCGATCCAGGTCTGACCCTTTGGCCATGCGGCGATCCTCTAGCGGCGACTCGCCAATGTATCGGCAACCACCAGGGTGACCGACACGAAGTTGGCCGCCAGTGCACCCGATGCAATCGACACAATACTGGCAAGCGCGGTGGCAGAAAGGCCGCTTTGCGTTCCGTAAACTGCGATGGTCCAGATGCTCGCGCAAACCACCAGCTGCAGATCTGCGACCAGACCGGTTGCCAACAGAAGTGCACCAATCTGAGAACGATCACCAAACTTGAGGATGGTCGCAATCAGGTTAACCACAATCGTTGCGAACAGGATCCACACGTTGTGGTTGTCCGGGTTGTCGATCGGGCCGATTACAAACGCCAGATTCAACGTCAGGGCAAGAACAATAAAAAAACCGAAGATCACCTTGTCGAGATTCACGTGGGTTCTCCCGTTGCCGAGTCTCTGAGCTTCTGACGCATCTCGGTACCCACAGCAATAAAGCCGTATTTCTCGTAAAACCCGCGGTTATGCTCGGTGCTTTCTACCAGGTAAAGACCGTATTCGGCACACCCACGCGCACGCGCAGTATCAACCGTGCGTTGCACCAGCAGACCGCCGAGATTCTTGCCCCTGGCCCGTTCGCTCACGATCAGTTCTTCCAACTGGCAGTATTCACCGCCATATCGCAGGGCCAGGTTATAGCTGACGGTTGCCATGCCGAGCAGCACACCCGCTTCTTCAGCGACCAGGATTTCACCCCGGTTTTTGTCAAGCAGGCGCTCAAACACGTCGTTGATTGTGAGGGTTATATTACTACCGGTGGCACCGCTCAACGCCTTCAGCAATCCAACACAAGCTGCCTTGTCTTCACTGCCTGCGTTTCTGATGTTGATTGTCATATCCGGCCCCCTTTGCCTGACTCACCGCCGAATGACTTCATTGCCAGGTGACTTCCATGGCAAAAAAATGATCGAACACCTCACGCTGCGGATGATTCGCCTCATTGCGGGCTGGACTGCGTATATAAAAGTCCAGTTGCTGGGCTGCCGGATTGACCCAGCCTGCCTCACCGGGTGTGGCTTGCGACATCACCTTCAACGTGCGCCGATCGCGCATGCCCTGGGTGACCATGAAATGAATCTCATACTCGTCATAACGGCGAACGCCATTCAACGTCGCATGGCCATAACCCCACCCGGCTACATACAGCAGACTTTTCGGCCAGTTGGAATCGCCACAGCCGGAATTTCCATGCTCAAAAAGATAAGCCGCAATACCGCCGTCCTGACACGGCGAGAACTCATGCACGCGATCAAGCACCACTTCGAAACGGCCTTCCGGAAGCTCGAGGCTGGCCCGGAATGTACCGGCGTTGGTGATCTCGTTGACGTCGATGATGATCTCGCCTTCAACCGCCCGCAGGTTACTCGCGTCATCATCCATATGATCCCAGGGTGAGGGATCGTTCAATGTACCTGCCTGATAAATACGACCACCACGAATCTTGAACTGACCGTCGTACAGGGGGTGCTGATCAGGCGCATACAGACCCATCTGTGTATCCGGCTGAGATCTGGGACCGCGCTCGGACTGCGCCAGAACGTTGGATCCGAGCAGTGAGCTGGCCACGGCCAGTAACAGTATTATTCCTGGAACACTGCGGGCTTTGATCGGGTGCATGACGTTCCTTCCATATGGGGTCTGAAGATAGTACTGCTAAAACAACGGTGTCACACACCGACCCCGATCATCCGACCTGCTGCTGCCGTCAGCGCCATCGCCAGCGCTCCCCAGAAAGTGACACGGGTTGCGCCGATCACAATCGACGCTCCACCGGTGCGCGCTGCGAGCCCGCCAAGAAGCGCTAAAAACAACAGCGAAGAAATGCCTACGGCCGGGATCAACGCAGGAGGGGTGATGACCATCGCGACCACCAGCGGCAGGCCCGCACCCACGACAAATGTCGTTGCAGAAGACAGGGCGGCCTGAACCGGGTTTGCGTTGGCACTTTCTGATATGCCAATCTCGTCCCGGGCATGAGCACCAAGCGCATCGTGCGCCATAAGCGCTTGCGCAACCTCCGCCGCCAAGGCGTGATCCAGACCGCGACCTTCGTAGATCTTGGCCAGTTCATGCATTTCGGAATCGAAGTCCTCTTCCAGGGCAATCTTTTCAATCGCAAGGTCGGCATTCTCGGTATCTGACTGTGAACTCACAGACACATACTCTCCCGCCGCCATCGACATCGCGCCGGCTACCAGACCCGCAACACCCGCCAGAAGAATACTGTCCTGTGTGGCACCGGCCGCCGCGACCCCGATGATCAGACTCGCGGTAGAGACAATCCCATCATTCGCTCCCATCACCGCAGCACGCAGCCAGCCCGACCGATGTACACGGTGTTGTTCGTGATGAGTCATGAATTGGTTTCGCTATTGACTTGCCCGGCGAGTTTAACAGGGTTTAACTCAATCTCCTGTTTGTGCGGATGCATCCCTATGAGCAAGATCAGATCCATCTGTGTTCTCGGTCTGGGTGGAGTCGGCAGTCTGGCTGCGCGTTTGCTTGCGCGCTCAGGGTTTTCTGTGACGGGTGCAGATCAAAGCCCTGCGGCACAAGATCCATTCACTACCGTAACGGCCGCACTGGATGATGAGGCAGAAATAGCCCGAATCCTGAAAGGCCACGACGCCGTCCTTTCCTGCCTGCCTTACCATCTGAACCGCCGGGTGGCGGAAACAGCAGCACAGCTTGGTCTCTTCTATTTTGATCTGACCGAGGATGTTGCAACCACCGAACGGATCATGGACCTTGCAAAAAACAGCAAACGTCTGATGGCTCCCCAGTGCGGGTTAGCGCCCGGCTTTGTCGGCATCGTCGGGGCCCATCTTGCTGAACAGTTCGACACGATCCGATCCATCAAGCTGCGTGTGGGCGCGTTGCCCAGACACCCTACGGGCCTCTTAGGCTATTCGTTCAACTGGTCGCCCGAAGGCGTGGTCAATGAATACCTGAACGACTGTGAAGGCATCGAACAGGGTGAACACAAATGGATCTCGCCGATGGAATGGTTAGAGACTGTATATGTGAACGGCATTGGCCTGGAGGCGTTTACCACATCAGGTGGTCTGGGCACCATGTGTGACACTTACAAAGACCGGGTACTGAATCTGGACTACAAAACCATGCGCTACCCGGGGCATGCCAGACTCATGAACTTTTTCTTTCACGAGTTACTCATGCGTGAGGACCGGCAACTGGCCGGAAACATATTGAAAAATGCCAAACCACCAGTAGATGAAGACGTGGTGCACATACATGTGTCGGCAGAAGGCCTGCAGGGGCAGCAGTTGAACCGGCGCGAATATGTGCGATCTTATTTCCCTATTGAGATTGACGGGCAGCGCTACCGCGCGATTGCCTGGACCACTGCATCGTCAGTGTGTGCAGTCATTGAGCTTGTGAATTCAGGGGCTTTGCCCGACACGGGTTTTCTGCGCCAGGAAAGTATCAACCTCGCCGCATTCCTCGCCACCGAAAACGGCAGTCGCTACAAGACTTATGCCTCCACTGATCAGCCTTCCCTGCGCAACACCACCGGCTGATTATCGGCAAGCATCTCGACCTTCACACTTTCACCCCCGGCCTGCAGGGTGGTCTTTTCGCCATTGGCGCGTGTCATCACCCAGCCCGAGGTTGATTCCACCTGAGTGATCTTCATGGCAGTTCGTAACCCGAAGCTCGCCTGATTTTGCGCATGCGCGGAAAGATGCACAGCTGAACCATCCCATCTCGCTTCGCTCAGCGCGATCCGCGGGAAGTCGACCCCTTCAACTGTCGGCTGAGTAAATTTTGTGAGGTTGGGTTGATTGAATATCCGCGACCAGGCACCGGGTGTGCACACCCAGCCGGCCATTGCTCGAGCGTTCAACTGCCCGCGCGGGTAGCGTTCGTTCAGGTTAAAACCCAGGGTGAATTCGCCTGCCTCACGGTCCCACACCGGTTCGATGTGGGGTTCTGCTGCCGCCCAGATGCGCGCCTTTGTTTGTGCGTCAGCAAATTCACCGGCGATCTGCAGCGTCATGGTCGCATTGCCTGGAATGTCGAGACCGCGGATCGGTCCGTCCTCGAATATGCCATTGAACGAAGCCGCAGTTCGCCAGCCAGCAAGTGCTACTACAGGTCGCTGCGGCGCGAAGTACCAGGTCGGGGCAATGATGCCCCTGGGTCCATGGCCTACATGCTCATCGACGACAGGGTCGTAATACAGATCCAGACCAACAGGTTGATCATCCTGCCAGGTCACATAGTTGCTGGCAGCGTAGGTCCACCACTCATCGAACGCACCGTGATGCCTGGTGCCGAACATCTGGTCATAGAGCCTCATACCGAGGCCCGCGCCACTCAGTCAGTACGGCCAGATCTTTGTGTTCTCGCAGTGGCAGCCAATCTGAGAGTTATGCCACTGACTGGCCAGATGCTCGGCCACACCGCTGTGGCTCCAGGTGAATGTGTCAGCACCATCGCGGATCATGGCAAAGGGTTGATCCCACTTTGTGTCCCCCGACACGTATCGGTGCAGACTCATCAGAAGTGTAAAAAACCCCTTGTAGAACAGCATGCCGTCAGCGGCAATGGGGTCTGGCTGCACGTTGTAGGGCTTGATCCCGTTGGCAGTCCAGCCCGGTACCAGTCCAGCCCGGTACATTGTAGGCGCCCCAGTGTTGAGCGGGGATCAACGGACGGTAGCGGTCAGGGTAGCTCGCGCGGTCGGGATCATGGCCGAACTGCGTCATCCAGTCAGACGCACTCCACCAACTGGTATGTCTTGCCACCAGTTCGTCGAGGATGGTGCTGTAGACCTCGCGCCACGCGGGGGTGGCATCGCACATCAACGCCACCGCGTAGCTCGAGTCGATCAGGTCAAAGCGATGCCATGAGGTCATCGGTTCGCCGCTGGTTTCATCCCAGTGCGGATGCGGACGGCTGCCCCGATCCCAGTTGTCTGCGGTGGTTGCTTTACGGTGCAGATACCGCAGCCAGCCAAGAGAGCGTTCATCCAGCGCATTCATGCTGTTTCTCCTGATCGTCTTCTTCGAAAAAGCGAAACTACTTTCTGAACAACACCCAGTCCAGCGCCGAAAAAACTGAAAACAGCAGAAGGGCCACAAACAGGCGCATATCGATCATCAGAGAAGGTTCCACCGGTACCGCAATGGTCTTCAGCAACGCAGCCATTTTGTACTCATGGCGTTCATCAAACGCAGGATCGCTGGCGATTTCCATGACGTCCCGCCGACTGCGATAGCGGAACAGCGCACTCTGACTCCAGGTCTGCCCCCCTTCTATACCGGAGAGATCCAGCGCATTGCCTGCCACTGCACCGAAAAAGAGCGGATGACAGGCGCGTTTGAATTGGGCCGCGTACATGTGCTCCATATAGTGATCAAGGAGTTGCATCGGGGTGGCGCCGATCCCCGTGGCTGGCAGATCCGCTGGATGGTTGTTGAGTTCCAGCAGATTGACCATCACAAAGTCATCGCCGGTATCGCTGCGCATGAAGGCCTCGATGGTCTGCAAAGCGTCTGCCGATGTCTGACTGCTGCGCACCCGCTCAAGAACGGTCTGAATTTCCTGCTCGCTCATGGGTCCAGACAGGTTCGTGTACCAGCCGAAGAAGACGGCATAAACACCAAGCGCCGAACCCCACATCAGTTTTCTGATCATATTTGACTCACTCGTTACCCCGGCGTAGGCAGGCGCATGCCACCTGTGTTATTAATGTTACTCATTATTCACCAGATCTGCACACCTCGAATCCCTGCAACCATGGTAGCGCGACAGAAACAGCCACGAAGTGAAGCGACCCGCCTGGCCCTCATGCGGGCCGCCGAAAAGCTGATTGCCACAAAAGGCCTCGCCAA